>CAZECH010000165.1:0-7001 GCA_964510675.1 uncultured Ignavibacteriaceae bacterium | reverse complement strand
CAAAACAAAAGCTTTTGCTCTTTTCCCGGACAAACCCAAAATCCATGAATTTAATCCTAATTTTTCCGCAAGATCACATGATTCGGTAAACAGTCTTATCGCCTTAGGTAAATCTCTCCTGTTTAATTCCAGGTCAGCTTTGAATGAGAGCATATAAAGTTTCCCATAATCGAAATCATACGCCTCACTTATCTCATCACCTTTGTTTATGAGATATTCTGCATAGGTATAATCACCGCGACAAATTACAATATATAAAGCCCAGCTTATCTGGTATATTCCATAAATCAATTCACCAGATTTGAGTTTAACATCAAATAATTTTTCATTTATCTTTGAAAAATTTTTCCAGTTGCCTGCAAGGCAATCATAAAGTGTCTCGTCATATCCGTAATAATAAATATTTTCTATCCCATTTAAGCGGGCATATTCATTTGCTTTATAAATAAATTTTTTGCTAAGATAAAAAGAAAGTCCTGTATAACAAAAGAGTGAGCTTGTAAGCGAATAAGTTCCAAATCCATCTTCGCCATTAAGCTTATAATCCGTCTTCATTCTTACAAGGTTAAGCAATTCAAGAAACATTTTTTTGCCATTATTATTTGCATAAGCGATTACATTTTTAAATAAAATATCAAATATCACATAGTCTTTTTCCGAAGGAGGTTTTTTATTTTGTGAGCGCAGGTAAAGATGTTTTATAATCATAAAAAAATTAAAAATAAACCTGAATAATTCGTTAACATTACTCCTTCTAATTTTCATGCCGGTTGTTTCAAGGGCTTTATTAAAATGTTCAACTGAATCTTTAAAATATCCCCTGTTATAAAAAGAGAGCCCAATATTTTTTTCAAGCATAAAAATTTTTTCTTTATCCGCAGCATTGCCGTATTTCTGGAGATATAATTTCAAAGCTTCCTGGAAATAATTAAGAGCTTCATAAGAAGCTGCTGTCTTAAGAGTCCTTTCCCCGGCTTTTATTAAATATTCTTCAGCTTTGTCTTTATCATTAGCAAGACTGTAATGATGAGCAAGAGTTTCATAAAAATCCTGGATCCTTTCCGAAAAAAGATTCTCAACAGCATTTGCAACTTTAAGATGAAGCCCCTGTTTATTTTTAGAAAGAAGCGTTTCATAAACTGCTTCCTGAACAAGAGCATGCTTAAATAAAAATTCACGCTCTTTTGTACTATTGTTCTCTTTAATTAATTCTAATTTTTCAAGAGATTTAATCCGCGCATCAATCTCATCAATTTCCGAAGCTACTTTTGTTAATATCTCAAATAAAAAATATCTTCCTATAACAGAAGCGATCTTCAATAAGTTTTTAGTTGGTTCATCAAGCTTATCAATTCTCGAAAGAAGAACATCTTTTATAGTACCGGGGATTATAATTTCTTCGACAGAATGGGAAATATGAAACTGATTATTTTTTATTTCAATAATTTCATCATCAATTAATGATCTTATTACCTCTTCAATGAAGAAAGGATTTCCCTCTGTACTTTTTGCAACTGAATTTTTTAATTGAACCGGAAGTTCTGTTCTAAGAAGATTATGAAGCATAACTTCACAATCTTTACTGCTTAAGGGTTCTAACCTTATCTCCGAACTGAAAGCAGAATATTTTTCATGAATAGAAGAAATAAGACGATCCCCCGTTTCCTGATAATTTGGCCTTAGGGTACTTATGAATAATATTTTATTATTTTCTGCTAACCTTAATAATGATTGCACTAATTCCAAGGAAGACTGATCAGCCCAATGCAAATCTTCCATAATAAAGACTACTGGTTTTACCTGCGATCCTTTTAAAATAATAAGCCGCATACTTCTTTGAATTATTTTGTTGAGAGAATCGCCTGAAACTTCTTTGATTCTTTTTTCGTATTCTCCTTTTAGCTGATAACCCATTAAAGTTGCAATAAAAGGAATGATTTCATTTGCATCTTCACCGAACAATTGCATAACAGAGTTTTCAAGCTTTAAGAATGCCTGGTTTGCACTATCGGCCTCATTTATCTGTGCCCATTGTTTAAGAATATCAACTATTGGATGGAAGCTTACATTCTTTGCAGACGAGAGAGCTTTTCCTTCAAGCAGTAATACCTGCTGAAGAACATCTTTCTTTTTAAACTCACTTAATAATCTTGACTTTCCTATTCCGGCGTCTGCGATAATGCTTACAATTGAACCTTCACCATTTATTGCTTTACTTAACAAAAATTCCAGCTTCTCAAGTTCATTAGTTCTCCCAACCATTTCTGAATGGACAAGTCTTCCAACATCAAAGTCTTTATCGTTTTTTATTTTAAATGATTCCAACTCATAAACTTTAATCGGGTCTCTTTTTCCCTTTAAAGAAAATGTTTTAACAAGCTTTAATTCAAAATTATTTTTTGCTTGTCTAAAGGTTGTTGGCCCAATAAGCACTTGTCCTCTAATAGATAAATCCAACAGCTTAGATGCAATTTCAACTGTATCACCAATTACAGTGTATTCCATTTTAGAACCGGAAGAAATATTCCCTGCTATAACTATTCCCGTATTTATGCCGATATTCAAATGAAGATTTACTGGCAAATTATTTTCCCTGGTTAGATTAGAAAATGATTCTGAAATTTCGATTGCTGCATTTAAAGCTTTTTGCGCAGAATTTTCAATTGTTTCAGGTAAACCGAAATACAGGATAATATCACTAACATGAGTTTTATTAATTGTGCCTCCATATTTTTGAGTTACCCTGTTAACTATTTCATAACATTTTTCCAATACTATAACAAAATTTTCATGCCCGACTTTTTCCAGCATCTCTGAGTATTCGTTGATCTTCATAAAAACAATGGTAGCCTGCTTTTGCTCAGTCTCTTTTTTTGTCTCTCTCTTTTGTTCCTTCTCATAAGTTTCTCTAAAATTTATTGAATCAATTTCTTTCTTTACTTTTTTAAGATCTGTTAATAACAATTCTGAATTTGGATACCTGTCTTCAACTTCTTTTTCAAGGCAGGTCATTATTATTTTTTCAAGTCCCGGAGTTATATCACTTCTTAAAGATGATGGAGAAATAGGTTCTTCATTAAGAATAGAATAGATAACTGCTTCTTCATAATTATGAATAAACGGAAGTTTGCCGGTCAGCATTTCATAAAGAACAATTCCAAAGGACCAGATATCAGATTGAAAACTTGCAGGTTTACCAAGCGCCTGTTCGGGAGACATATATGCAGCCGTACCATAAGTTCCCTCATAATGCTTTTCTGAATCTGAATCTCTTAACTTTGCTAATCCAAAATCCATAACTTTAATCTGGTTTTTGGAATTGATCATTATGTTATCAGATTTAATATCAAGATGCGCAATCTCTTTACTGTGAGCTTCCTTTAATGCCTCTGCAATCTGGATTGCATAGGTTATTGCATCACTAATTTTTTGGGGGCCTTCTTCATTCTTCTTACGAAGAGTAGTACCTGAAACATATTCCATAACAATAAACCGGTCAGTTTGCCCATTGTCATTTTTACTAAGTTCTTCAATTGAGTGTATAATGCATACGTGCGGATGGTTTAATGCTGAAGCAGATTTGGCTTCACGTATAAGTCTTACCCTGTTCTCTTCAGATGATGAAAGATGAGATGGTAAAAATTTTATGGCTACTTCACGCTCAAGTTTAGTATCGTAAGCTTTATAAACTACACCCATTCCGCCTTGGCCGAGTTTTTCTAAGACTTGATAATGAGAAATAGTTTTACCAATCATAAAATTTCTCTTTTTTTCGGATGATCTTATTTCATAAACTAAATTTTCATTCCCCATTATTCGAAACTTTTCACTGCATCTTCAACTGTAGGATAGTGTTGTAAAATCCTGTTTAATTTTGTCATTGTAAGCAAACCGTCAATACTTGATGATATTCTTGCTAATTTTAATTCACCTCCGCCATTTTTTACAGTTGTGTAACTCGCAACCAGAATTCCAAAACCGGAACTATTGAGAACGGTTACTCCATCAAGATCTAATACAATATTTTTTTTACCTTCTGCAAGTAATTTATGCAAAGCTTTGCTTAATACTTCAGCAAAAGGTCCTCCAAAAAGTTTTCCGCGAAGGTGTACTACAACTGAATTATTTTTTTCTTCTATTTTCATATCCATATATTTAACTCCACTATTCATTAAAATTTTTATTCAATTTTCTCATTGCAATTTATTTAATAAAGCTTGAAACCGTGGTTCGTTCCTGAGAGAATCGTAATCAGGGTCATGTTCAATCCAGTCTTTCTTACCATACCCTTTTCCGACAGCGAGTTCTAAAAGATCAAGTGCTTTTTCTTTATTACCATCTTTTGCAAAAAGACAAGTCCCATTAATTAAAACACCTGCATCTTCAGGATATAATCCCAAAGCTTTATTTATCCATTGAAAAGCTTCATCCCTCTTACCTATATCAAATAAAGAGGTTGCACCTAATGATAAAGCTCTTCTGTCATTCGGATTAAGGCTCAATTGTTTTCTTGTTCTATTTATTCCTTCAAGAAGCATTTCCTGATTTTTATCTTTCCCCAGCATACGCAGAGATTGGGCAAGAAGAAGAAGACTCTGAAAATCCTCCTGTCGAACTTCAGAAGCTTTAAGAAATAATTCTGCAGATTTTTCAATTAGGCCCCTTGCAAAGCTCGACCTGCCATATAAATAATATGCATCAAAAGAATTTAAGTTTAAGCGAATCGACTCTTCAAATTCTTGTTCAGCCTCATCATATCTTTTGCCGAGAGAGAGAACAAATCCCCGTGAAGAATGACTTTCAGAAAGATTGGGTGCTAACGATAGTGCTTTCATGCTGTTTTTTTCTGCCGCCAAAAGATCGAAATTTTTTGCACCTATCCATTCATAAAGCCATGAGTGTGCATCTGCAAGACCAGCATAAGCAAGAGCATAATCAGAATCCAATGCTATAGCCTTCTCAAACATATTCTTCGCTTCTTCCAAATGTAATTTATTAAAAAGCTGACGGCCCTTAAGAAAATATTCGTAAGCCTCAATAACTGTTTCAGGGCGACGTATAATATCTTTTTCTTCTTTAGTTAAAAAACCCTTTAAGGCAGTAGCGACATTCTCCGCTATATCTTCCTGAATTGTAAATACATCTTCAAGTACACGATTGTAACGATTCGACCATAAATGAGAACCGTCAGAAACTCTAACAAGCTGTGTGGTAATTCGCAAACGGTTTCCTGCTTTACGAACACTACCCTCTAAAAGTGTATTAACATCTAAAGTTTTTCCAATTTCTCTAACATCAAGATTTTTACCTTTAAAGGAAAAAGCCCATGTCCTTGCTATAACCCGCAGATTATCTAATTGGGCGAGAGCATTAATAATCTCCTCTGAGATTCCATCGCAAAAATATTCCTGCTCAGGATCGGCACTCATATTTGTAAAAGGAAGTACAGCAATAGAAGATTTTAACTCTGTTGCGGAATTTTGTGCGCTGGAAACTTTTTTAATTTTTTTATTTAGATTTTGCAAATCAAAAATTATTTCACTCAGATTCTGATAACGTTCTTCAGGCTTTTTCGCTAATGTTTTATTTAATATAATTTCAATTTCGGATGGGATATCATTACGCATCGTTAATAAAGATTGAGGGTCTTCATTCAGAACAGAATAAATTACTGCCTGATCATAATCGCCTTTGAAAGGAAGCTGTCCTGTAAGCATTTCATAAAGCACAACTCCGAATGACCAGATATCTGTCCGATGATCTACCTCATCTCCTTTTGCTTGTTCCGGAGACATATACGCAATTGTTCCAACTGTTGAACCAATCTTAGTTACCTGAGTACCTTTCCCAATTTTCGCTAAACCAAAATCCATTATCTTGACTTTACCTTCATTGGTGATCATTATGTTCTGAGATTTTATATCTCTGTGAATTATTCCTTTCTTGTGTGCTGCTTCTAATCCTTCGGCTATTTGTATTGCAATATTAATTACTTCAACTATTTGTAAAGATGGGGCATGCCCCGGCTTTACCATATCTTTTAATTCTTTTCCTTCAATATATTCCATCACTATAAAGACTTCTTGATCAGCTTCTCCAATAGAATAAATTGTAGATATATTGGGATGATTTAGAGATGCTGCAGCTTGTGCTTCTATTTCAAACCTTTGTTTCTCCTCTTTATTTGCTGATATATAACGCGGAAGAAATTTTATTGCTACATCTCGTTTTAGCTTGGTGTCTTCAGCTTTATAGACTACTCCCATTCCCCCTTCGCCGAGTTTTTCGAGAATCTTATAATGGAGAATGGCTTTACCTATCATTAATTATAAACCTGTCTTTAAGTTCTTAATCAGTTTCTGGTATCGCGGATTTCCATGCAATGGCTCCCATGTTGGATCTAGTTTAAGAAGCCAGGGAGATATTGCATCCGTTGGTCTTTTAAGCAGATCCTCAATTGCATTAAGCGCTAACTCATGCTCACCAACCATAGTATAAATTTTAGCGAGATCAAGCAAACGAAATGAACCGCGCCAGGCTTCCCGTGAAATAGGTAATAATTCATATCCGTACTTACCTTCCTGAATTGCTTTTTCTTTTTCACCAACGCCTGCGTAAGCTATGCCTAAAGATGTATGTAACCTTGAATCGTTTGGATTCTGTTTGATTTTTTCTTTTAAAATATTTACTGCAGCTTTAAAGTGTTTTTCAGCGAGAGAATAGTTTTTTATAAAACTATAAGTCTCTGCCAGATATAAATCTTCAGGCTTGTAGTAAAACTGATCTTCAACTTCCTTAATACCTTTAATCCATTTCAAAGCACCTGCATAATCAGCATCAACTATATCACAAAAATACAGAACAGAAATAAACAGATGAGAATCCAAACCAATTTTGCTTTCATAAGCTTTTAATATGATTTCCCTGGCTTTTTTTGTATCTCCGTTTTGAAGCAAATTAGTTTGTGCTTTTGAAAAATAAGGAAGAACTGCTTCAGGAGC
>CAZECH010000164.1:0-7015 GCA_964510675.1 uncultured Ignavibacteriaceae bacterium | reverse complement strand
AACATTATACCCAGAATGACAACACATACTAACCCCAATCTTTCTCACCACTTTTATCATTAGCAACTTGTAATTATATCACGTAACTTGATGTAGTTTTTTGATAGTGTATGTGCTTTCATTCTAATAGTTATGTTTAGAATTAATAAAAGGAAGGAGTGTTATGATGAATATACATGTCGGTAATCTCTCGCCAGATACAACAGAAGAAGATCTGATGAACCTCTTCTCCCAGTTCGGAAAAGTTAAAAGTGTCAGGATAGTTAAATACCCAAGCAGCGAATCCAAGGGTTATGGGTTTATAGATATGCCTGCTTCTGCCGAAGCTATGGAAGCAATAAAAAAGCTGAAGGCTAAGGATATTAAAGGTAAAAGTATTGCAGTAAGTGAGGCTCGTCCGAGGAATTAATTTTAATGTCATTACAAGGAACGATAGTGACGAGGTAATCTCTTTCATTGAGATTGCCTCGCTCGAAGACTCGCTCGAAATGACACCGGTAGAAAATTAAAAAGCCCGGCTATTGTCGGGCTTTTAATTTTGTCAGGTTAAATGTCACACTTCGACAGGCTCAGGGTGACATTACTTACTCATTCCAAACATCAACAAGTCCGTTAATATGTTTTGTGCTGTCAATAATAGTTCCGGCACCATCAACAACAGTTGGGTGGCAGCTTGCACATTCATTTAATTCAAATATTCTGTGGCCTGCTGGCGGCAAACCATGGCATGAACCGCACTCACTTTCGCTTTGTCCTACTATTGTCCATTTAACTGTTTTGTTGTTTCCAACCATCTTATCTGCTATGTAAACAAATTTATTGCGTTCTTCAGTTGTGTCTTTTGCAAATTCAAAATTACCATGGCAATAAGTGTTAGCACAAGTGTTGGTTGAATAATCGTAGTTCGCATCGCCTGCAACATTTATAATTGCAATATTACCGAAAATTATTTCGGCAGGTAAATCTGTATCAACATGTCCTTGTGCATACATTGATTGCGGGAATGTATGACAACTACTGCATCTTACTCTTGCCCCAATACTGAATTCATAAAGATGTTTTGTATGTGCACCAACTCCGGCAAAAGTTGTGGTAGTATTTCCATTTACATCCTGCGGAGGAGCATTTCTTTCTTTTGCAAATTCTCCATGGCAGGTATTGCATTCTTCGGGGCCATTTTCTCCAGTATGGCAGGTTAAACAACTGATATCTGTAATTCCACCTGTGTAATCTGCTGCGTGACAGCTTTTGCATTCATTCATTAACCAGAAATTATTTTTAATTAATTTTCCATGGAAATTAGTTGAAGACGGATTTAATACTCCATCTTTATGAATCCCTATTTCCACCGGCTGCTCAATGTTAGTTTGAAGTTCACTACAGCCAATAAGGTAAAATCCTAAGATTAAAAACGCTAAGTATAAAACATATTTCATTTTATGGTCCATAATTTTTAATCTACTTTAGCTCCGTGACAATACCCGCAGAAACCTGTTCCTGTAGGTGATGAAGGAGTTTGGGATGTATGGCAATTATAACAAATTGATCCCTGGCTATCATGCCAATCTCCATAAACACCTCGCATAAAATCTGCCCCGTGAGTTTTGGGATTGTTTCCTTTAATTCCATCAAAATCATTATGACAAGTAAAACAGGTAGGATCAGCACCTTGAACATCATGACAAGACACACATCCTTCAATATCTCTTTTTGCTAGTATTGCATGTTCTCCACCGCCTGAACCGACTCCGAGTGTAAAGAAATTGGTTTTAAGATGTGAAGCAGGCATTATTCCACCAAGTGCAAAATCTCCACCTTCAGATTGATGACAGCTTGCACAAAATGTTTCAACTTCATGGCAGGACTGGCATTCCGAAGCTTGTCCTTTTGCATCAATTCCATGAGTGAACCTGTAATTAAACTCGTGCACTTTGACAATTTGCTGTTTGCCTGCCCCGTTACTAAAATTTTTAGGAACATAAGGCTGATAAAAATCATTTGGCAGATTTATTTCTGTAATAATATTGGAAGCAACATGGCATTCGTCGCAGGAATTCGTAACATTATCATGACACATAATACAATTAGCATCAAACGCCCGTGAATCAAACTTGTGCGTCTGTATAAAAGACACACTTTTATGGGTCTGAGGTAGTAAGTGGGCACTTGAGATATGACAAGACTCGCAAGCGTTTGACGCAACTTCTAAATTATTATGGCAGCTATAGCAATCTTCCATTAATGGATTAGGCTGAGCTGCAGCTATAGAATAATCAACTTCATTAATTCCTTTATGGCAGGATTCACATTCCATTCCCTTATCTGCAATATGTAATTTATGGTTGAAATAAAATTCCGGTTCATCCTGTTTCAGAGGTTCATATTTATCTTCATAATGGCATGTGTTGCATTCACTATCATCATCAACAGCATGGCAGTCAACACAATTGTCATGAGTCGGAAAGAGTCTATCCTTTAGATTTGTGCTTGCAACAACGGCTGAGTGGCAGGTTTGGCAATCCACCAGGTCTGCGTGCAATGAGTGAGAAAATTTTATTACCAGGTTATTTTCTTCTTCGGCCGCAGCTTCTTTTATATTAAATCCTGAAAGAAGAAGGAAAGCAACTGCCGCTGTTAATGTTATAAAATATAAATAAGCTAATTTCATATTACATCAGGTTTAAATTTTCGTTGAACCAATAATTAATCTTAAAAAAGAACCGGTAATCATCTTTATAAATTTTATTGTTCATATATTGTCCCTGCAGATCGAATGAAAGAGATTTAAAGGGACGATAATTAATTCCGGCAAGAACAGTTGTGAGATTGTTTTTGTCTGCATCTTTGGAAAGCTTATAGCTTGTGTGTGAAACTCCGATAGATGGTGTAATCAAACCTTCAATAAAACTATAAGCAGAGTAAAGTGAAACTGCATCAAGCTCACCGGCATAGCCGAGAGTTTTCCTGTAAGTTAAGCTACCCCAGCTTGTGTTAACGCCGCCTGATATTCTTTTTGCATCGTCATCTTTATAAATAACGTTTGCAAACTTTCCGATAATTGTATAATGTTCACTGAGCTTATAATCTCCGCCGATCTCAATTTCCTGTGAATTGCCGAAATCAAATACTGAGAAAAGAGAATTGTATCTTACTTTTGGTTCGCGGTAGTTGTAGTAAACATTTATTCCAAGATTTTTAACTTCTTCATACCTTCCGGAAATTTCAACCTTGGATGTCTGGTCATAATTCACGTCATAGTCATATCTTGTATCAACTGAAAAAATGTTTTTAATTGAATATGAAATCTCGCCGGAAACAAATTCATATTGATTTGAATTATTCTTTATAAGAACATCTATAGGATTATTAGTTGGATCAAGTCTTGTAGTGTTATATTCCTGCGTTTTAAAATTCTTACTGACATAATTTAATGCAAATCTTAGATCATCTAAAAAATATGCAGTGAAAGATGCCCCAAGCACATAATCTTCTTCCCAACTGTCGGTTACTTCAAATTTTTGGTAAGCAGGAACATTACCACCCAAAAATGTTGAGAGTTTGTAATCACCCCGTTTAAGATCGAGATTTACTCCATCAAACACCCCGCCTACAACAGAATTAAACTGTGGTTGTCTTCCCAATTTAAAAGTTGCAATATCGTACAGGTTTCTTACTTCAAGGTAAAGATTATAGAATCTCAATCTCGGATCATCTTTTTGTTTTTCCGATAAATCAGTTTCAAGATTCATATAAGATCTTAAAGAAACATTGTCTTTATTAATGTTGAGATTAAGAAGCTGGAAAGCTCTTACATAATTATTTGATGCTTCAGCAGAGTCGAATCTTTCAAAAGTATAAATTGAAGATGAGAACCTGCCATTAATAGTCTGTGAGAAAGAAATTGAGGTAATCCCAAAAATAATTATACTTAGTATAAAAGATTTCATATCACATAATTTTCTATATATTGAAAAATTGTATGGAAAGTCCACCGGCATTTAAGCCGGTGAACTCTCCTCTAAAAATCATTACTTGATAAAGACCAGCTTCTTTACCATGCTGAAGCTGTTTCCAACTTCAATTCTGTAAAAATAAATACCAGATGAATAGCCATCTGCATTCCAACGAGCTTTATAATTTCCTTCGGAGAGATAATCATTAACCAACGTGGTTATTTCTTTTCCAAGTGCATCGTAAATTATTAGAGTAACAATACCGGCTTCCGGCAAAGCAAATTTAATTTCAGTTGATGGATTAAAAGGGTTAGGGTAATTTTGGCTTAGTACATAGTCAACAGGCAAACCATCTTCCGGAAGTATGCTTGTAGATAAGAATCTTGAGATTGCATCTTTTAAAAGTTTCTGCACAAGTCTTGTATTGTGAATCCCGCGGCTTCCTTCCTGTTGAACAGATTCTAGATTATACCTTGCCTGTTTAAAAGCATTTGTTGAGGAATTTGAGGAATTAGCCGATGCAAGCAATGAATTTAAAACATTTATTAAGCTATCTGTAACGGTTTGTGATCTCTTGTAATCAAATTTCTTTCCTGGTAAGGTAGTATCAACTAGTGAGTAATAATTTGGATGACAATGGGATTGAGCACATGATTCTGTTCTCGGTTCAAAAGTATGTCCTGTTACAGCAATACCTGTTGTTGCATCAAAAGGAGATGAATGAACATGGCAATCCAAGCATCTTTCCCGGGTTGCATAAGTATGAGGTGAATTCACATAAATCTCGCCGGGATATTGATACCCAAAATTAACTGCACCACTTAATGCTTCTGAAGTTGTATGATGAGGAGTTTCATCAACATTAACTTCTTCTGTTTGAACTGTATGGCAAACATCGCAGATTGTTTTAGCATCACCTGTTGGTATTCTTAATTGTCCGGAGTTGCCTGCACTATGAGGATCATGGCAGGTAACACAAGTAATATTTTGTAATTCTCCCGAAGGTTTAAACGATGCTGCATCATAATTAGGGTCATCAAGGAAGGCAACAAAATCCTGTGCAAAGTGACAATAGAAACATTCACCTCTTGCTTCCCTGTTATTTTTTATAAAATCTGGGGCACCACTTGCATGTAATGATTGCTGCCATTCTCCTAAATAAGGATGATGTTCCACATTATGGCATTTACCACAGGCATCAGCGGTGAAATCGGGTACATTATTAATTCCGAATGCCCAGTGTGTTGTTAAGTTAAGTGTTCCATCCTGAGTTCCCATCGGGTCATGGCAGCTTTCACACCCCACATTTTTAACCTTATTCCAGTTTTCCTGGTCAGTAATAGTATAATCAGGAGTTTGGTTAGGATTGAAAAGTACAAATTCGTCAGCACCAAAATTATCTGTTGAAATATCCCATCCAGTATTATGACAGGAGAGACATTCGTAACCATAATGCGAACTACTAACCGAATCTTGTGAAATTGCATGACGTGTATTGACCCATTGACTATAAACATCACTTGCAACTCCATCAGTTGAATGGCAGGAAGCGCATGAAGAGTTAATCTCGTCACCGGGGGTTCCAACACCCAAATAATAATTTTGACTTAACAAAACAAATGGAAAAAATATCACGGCAAGGATAATCAGTAAAATTTTTTTTCTCATATAATCCGCAATGCTTCTGTTTATACGGCTGTTTTAATCGTAAGAAAATAACAAATTCTTTACCAGTACAATTATTCATTATTTCATTATTTTTTAATAAAATACATTTTCAGTTGTGAGAATAATCAATCTTTTTTCTTGCTTTAGAGAATAATTAATAACTACATAATTTTTTAACATACGGCACAGGGTAGCTAAAAAGAAATAAAAGCTAAGAAAAAATTTCTTTTGTCATACAATACATGGAGATTGTCTTCGCTGCACAAAAGCGAGACTCGAACAATCAAAATTTTGTATCGTCATAAAAAAAGCCCGATGATAACCGGGCTTTTTAATTTTATCTGGTAGTACGAGTACTTTGTTATGCTTCAACTTCACTCAGTATAACAAATACATATTATGGTTTTCGAAGCTCTTCAACTGAAGATTTGAGCAGTTCAAGGGCATAACGTGTATTGTGCGAACCTTTGCTCAAATCATGTTCAATGAAAAAGAAGTTGAACAAAGCTCCTGCTTTAACTGCCGGTGCAATCTTCAATGGATTACCTGAGCTTGCATTTATAGAACCACTTGCAGTAATCCATCCTCTGTCCAAAAGCAGAGTATGCAAAGTATCTAAATATGCTTCTGTTGCTGAGTGAGTCCCCATACCACCTGTAAGGAATGATGAAGATCCAATATAATCAATTGTGAATCCTGCTGCTGTATGACAGCCGGATGTTGTGCAGCCTGTAGTTAAAGAAACCGGATTGCCGGAAGTATTCAGGTAACTGATATTCATTGTATGTCCGCCTGCAATTCCAGAACCTGCTGTAGCATCAGCCATATGGCATGAAATACAGCCTTCCTGTTTAATAACAGTGTTATCGGTATGATTTGAATTACCGGTATAGGTATAATCTGTAAACTGGAATCCACCTGTTCCCATCAGCATCTGGGACTGAACTCCGTAATGAGGATACCAACGGTTGTTTGTTATTGTAATTGTATCCGTAATTGCAGTTTTTGTAGGATCCGGTTCAGGACTTAAAGTACGCGGTTTGTGGCATTGTGCACAAAGATTACCTTTTCCATAATCAAAAATTGCATCCGGAACCCCGGCGACAGTGCCGTTCAAAGTAACAGGGTCTTCATTTCGGAGTGAAAAATCTCCGCGTGCATGAGGTGAATGACATGCAAAACATCCGGGAGGTGAAGCATCAACATGAGTCGTAACAGTTCTTCCTTGCATTGCTTCTATAAAACCTTCTGTTGTATGGCATCCTGCACACTGATCTGTGTTACGTTCGAAATCTCCACCGAAAAAATGTTTGGAGAGCTCCCATTGGTACTTCTTTGCCCAAACATAATTTACTGTATCCTGATCGGGATCATGACAATCTCCGCAATTAATA
>CAZECH010000163.1:0-7066 GCA_964510675.1 uncultured Ignavibacteriaceae bacterium | reverse complement strand
ATAAAATTGATTTTAACCTAAATAATAATTTTAAAAAAAAAGAGAAGGCTGTTTCAAAAGAACAGCCTTTTTTGTTTTAAATGAAATTGAAAATTAAGATATAGTAGAATTGAAATTAATTGTAGGGAAGTCAATAATATCTGCACAGGCGGCAAAGAAGAAATCAACTATTATTTGCTTCATTCATTAACTTCTGTATTTTCAGAATAACATAATGAAAAATAATTGAGTGAACACTTTCCGAAGTACACATATCATTTAAAGGAACATGAACAGAATATTTACTTAATGTTTTTAATTTCCCACCATTAAATCCTGTTATTCCAACTGTTACCAATTCATTTTTATTTGCCCACTCAACAGCTTTTATAATATTAGGGCTATTACCTGAACCACTTATTGATACCAGGATATCACCAGGGGAAGCAAATGTTCTTAATTGTTGCTCAAAGATTGTGTCATAACCATCATCATTCCCTAAAGCAGTAACAAAAGGTAAATTATCAGTTAAGCTCAGAGCTTTAATTCTATCTTTTTGTTCTAGGTTTGAGCGGGTTCCTTTTGCAAGATCCTGAGCAAGGTGAGAAGCGTTAGCAGCTGATCCTCCATTACCAATTACAAAAACCATTTTCCTGCTTTTATAGGCCTCATACAAAAGGTCTATAAATGTTTCTACCTGGGAAATATCAACTGAATCAACTGATTTTTCTAAATATTTAACATAGTTTCTAAATTCCATAACACTCCTCAATTTTTATTAATTAAAGAACCCCATTCAACTTCTGCCTTTTTTAAATTTTCATGTGTGCCAATATCAATCAAATACTGATTGATATTCCAGCCATTCATTTTATTTACCAATTTTGGAATTAATTGAAATCCAACATCTGTAATTTCAAATTTAGGAATTAAGTTAAGAACTTCCGGTGAAGATAAAAAAATTCCTGCGCTTGCCAAATTTGATTTTGGCTTTTTTGGCTTCTCTTCAAAATCAGTTATAATCCCCTGCTTATCAATTACTGCTATTCCACATGCTGTTGGGTTTTGCGTTTTAAACAATCCCATACTAAAAAAATTATTATGCGATCTATGAAATCTTAAAAATGCTGATAGATCAACATTTGTTAAATTATCAGCATACAAAATGTAAAATTCTTTTTCATTCTTAACAAAATCTTTATTCTCTCTAAGTGTTCCACCACTGCCAAGCAGAGTTTCTTCATAAAAAAAATGAAATTTAATGCCTGACGAATTCAATTTTACATATTCTTTAACTTTTTCCGGGAAATGGTGAAGGTTAATCAAAACTTCACTAATACCATGTTTTTTAAAAAGTTCAATCCACCAGCCTAATAACGGTTTTTCACAAATAGGAACTAAACATTTTGGAATTGAGTCTGTAATAGGTTTTAAACGCGTTCCCAACCCTGCAGCTAAAAGAAATGCTTTCATATCAATTCCAGATTTTATTCAATATCTCTTAACTTTCCTGACAACTTCGAGTTGCTTCATAGTTTTCTCAGCATAATCTAAAATATCTTCTATATCAGTTTGTTCTTTTAAATATTCAAGATATTCTTCGACTGAATCAATAGCATTTCTTCTAGGATTCCATCCAAGGTTTTTTAATTTGGAAATATCCGAACAAGTATGTCTGGTATCTCCAACTCTGAACTCACCTGGAAGTTTTGGTTCTATATGTGTTTTATTATGAACTGATGCAACAATCTTAGCAAACTCAATAACCGTATAATCCTTTCCACCCCCGACACAAAATACATTATAGTTTGCTTCATCATTTTGCAAAACTAAAATATTTGCATCAACCACATCGTGAATATTTACAAAATCTCGTCTCTGTAAACCATCTTCATATAGTGTAGGTGCTTTATCAAAATAGTAATGCAGATTAAATATCCTACATGCGCCGCTATATGCATTATAAAATGATTGCCTTGGTCCCTGAACAATGGAATATCTTAAAGCAACTGATGGTATTTCATATCTTTTGCCTAATGACATTGCAATTAATTCCTGGGAATATTTTGATATTGCGTATGAATTTGGCGGATTAGCATGTGTTTCAGATGTCCAAAGCCATTGCATCTGTTTCCCGTTTTCATCCTGCCATTCCCACTCACCTTTTTCTAACTGAGATATATGTCGTTGATGAGGTGAAATAATAGTCCCGTCAATTTTTTTATAGAGACCTTCTCCCTGTACAAATTGTGAAGAAGCAACAATTATTTTTTTTATCGGAAGTTTTTTTTCAACTATTAATTCATATAAAAGAGCAGTGCTTTTAGTATTAACATCAAAGAAAGTAGAAAAATCCGGAAGATAATCCTGGTAAGCTGCTAAATGATAAACATACTCAACGCCATTAAGAGCATCTTCTAATGTTTGTTTATCACGAACATCCCCAAGTATAAACTCAGCCTTATTATTTATATACTTTGGTTTACCTTTAAGATGAACAGGTTTTTGAAGGTTATCTAATATTTTTACCTTATAGCCAAGTTGTATAAGTTTATCTACTGTGTGTGACCCAATAAATCCTGCGCCACCGGTTACAAGAACTATTGACATTAAGTTTATATAAATGAAATGAAGAAAATCCTATTTCCAGTTGTAGCGGGAATAATTAAAAATAATTTTACTTCCATAAGGTTCAAGAAGAAAAGGCATTTCTCTGTACTCAGCCATTGATTCTCTAAGCTGATCCTGTTTATCCCGCTTACAATACGTTAAAAGAAAACCACCTCCTCCGGCACCAGAAACTTTAGCTCCGGTGGCTCCTCCCTGAATGGCTTTGTTGTACATTTCATCAATTAACGTGTTTGTAATATTTGAAGATAATTCTTTTTTAAGTTTCCAATTTTCTGTAAGCAAGTTACCAATTTTATCAACTTTTTTATTTAATATTGCTTCCTTAGCTTTAAGTGCAAGTTCTTTAATAAGGTTATGATATTCCAAATTATCAAGAATTTTTTCTTTTTGTTCGGTAAGAATTGTATCTGCTTTCCTTGTAACATTTGTGAAAAATAATAGCAAGTTTGCACCAAGTTTTCTCTTTAAACCGTTTTGAACATTAATTCTTTCAACCTCAACAGTATCATCCTTATTAAATCTTATGAATGAAAGGCCTCCATAAGCAGCAATATATTGATCCTGCTTTCCAATTGGTTTTCCAAGAATTTCGATTTCAATCTCACAAGCCTCTCTTGCAAGTTGTTCTGCTGTAGGTTGAATTCCCTGGTAATGATAGAATGAGTTGAGCAATCCAACAGTTAGGCTACTGGATGACCCTAAACCGGAACCTTCTGAAGGGATATCAGCAAGCATAGTTACTTCAAATCCAGTTTTCATTCCAGCTTTCTTGGCAGCTTCTCTTACAAGATCATGCTTAATTTCTATAATATCATCTACAACTTCTTTTTTAGCATAATCAATATAAATCTTTTCATCAAATCTTTCTTTAACTATAACATAAACATACTTATCTATAGCTGTACTTATTACACTTCCTTCACAACGAGAATAGTAATCTTTGAAGTCGGTCCCTCCACCACAAATTGATATCCTTAAGGGGGTCTGAGAAATGATCATCCAATTTCCTCAACTAATTTTACTATTCCATTTTCCAATTTGTAAATATTACCTTTCAGATCTTTAGCAGAATTTTCATTTATAAAATTAATCCTGTCACCATTTTTTCCAACATATCCAATTACTTTTGCCGGAACCCCGACAACTAAACTATAAGGGAGAACATCTTTGGTGACAACTGAACCAGCACCAATCATAGCAAATTCACCAATTGTAATGCCACAAACAATTGTCGCATTAGCACCAATACTCGCACCTTTTTTAATTAAAGTGGAAATATATTCTGAATGATAGACTTTACTTCTGGGAAATAAGTCATTTGTTAAAACACAATTAGGACCCAGGAAAACATCATCTTCTATCGTAACTCCCTGCCAAATTGCTACTCCATTTTTAATTGTTACTCTGTTACCAATAATTACATCTGATTCAATAAAAGAGTGATCTCCAAGATTACATTCCTCACCTATTTGTGCATTCTTCATTACATGAGAAAATGCCCAAATGCGTGTGTTTTTTCCTATGCTGGATGATTCACAAATAGCGGAAGGGTGAACAAAAAAGTCAGACATAAACCTTTTCCTTTATAGCCTGTGAAGCAATTTCAAGAATCCGAACAACCTCTCTCCCAATTTCCCCATTATTTATTGGTTCAGTACCATATTTAACCGAATCTAAGAAAGAATCAACTTCCAAAGCTAAAGGTTCTCCCTTAGGTAAATTCAATTTAGTTACCTCCCCTACTCCATATTGAAGTTTTGTTTTTTCACTAGATTTCTGATCAATTCTATTATCAATTCCTTTATCATAAAAAATGACTTTCTCTTCATCACTTTTAGTTTCATCATATTCAAAATTCCCGTTCTCACTAAACAGCATAATCTTTCTTGTTTTATTTGATGAAAGCCAGCTTACATGAATATGTGCAGATTTCTTACTGGGGAATTCCATAAAAATATGAGCATTATCAGTAATGCCATTCCACCATCTGCTTTCTCCATAAGCATTTATTTTGTTTGGATATTCATTGAAAAGATAAAGTAATATAGAAAGATCGTGCGGTGCTAAATCCCAGACAACATCAATAGAAGCGTGAGGTGGACCTAGATTTATTCGCTGTGAGTTGAAATGAAATAACTCGCCAGGTTTGTTTTCATTTATAAAATTTTTTATTGCTGTAACTGAAGGAGAGAATTGGAATATATGTCCAACAGCAACAATCTTTTCCAACTTCTTTGCATACTTAAGTATTTCACATGCATCATCATAATTATCGGTTAATGGTTTTTCAATGAAAACATGCTTGTTATTTGACAGCGCATGGATAGCAAGATCTTTATGAGTTGTAACCGGAGTTGCAATTACTATTGCATCAATACTCTTATCTTCAAGAAGTTCATTTGAATTAGTAGTTACTGATACATTGGGGAATAAATTCTTTATATACTCAAGTCTTCCCTCTCTTAAATCGCTTACAAAAAGTTTTTTACATTTCGAATTGTTATAAAAGTTGCGGACTAAATTAGGTCCCCAATATCCAATACCAATAATTCCAATATTCATATTTCCCTTATTTATTTATTTAGCACCTCTAAAAAAGAATACAGCAGGAATAGTTTGCAGAATTAGTTGTAAATCCAACCAAGGCGACATATTATTTATATAATACAAATCAAGTACAATTGATTCTCTAAAATTAACAGAACTTCTTCCCCAAACCTGCCAAACACCTGTACATCCTGGTAATACGCTAACTCTTCTTTTATGCCAATCGTCATAGTGTTCAAATTCATAGGGAAGGCAAGGACGTGGACCAACAAGACTCATATCCCCTTTAATAACATTGAATAGTTGTGGCAGTTCGTCGAGAGAAGTTTTTCTTAAAATTTTTCCTATCCAGGTAATGCGTTTTAGATTAACAATCTTTCTTCCATTTGAATTTTCATTCTCTTTCATAAATTCAATCATCATATTCTTTCTTTCCTCATCTTCACCTTTAGTTACGAGCATAGACCTGAATTTAAAGAACAGAAATGATTTTCCATTTTTACCAACCGCCAGGATTTTAAATAAAACTGGTCCCGGTGAAGTTATTTTTACAAGTACTGCTATAATAATTAATATAGGTGAGAGTAAAAGAACAAGCGATAAAGCAATTGTAAAATCGAAAACTCTTTTAAATATCAGGTTGAGTTTATTATAGTATTGAGGAGAAACATCAATAACCGGAATATCAAAATATTTTTCAGTTCCAATTTTTCTTGCAACGACACTAAACAGTTCAGAAGTCAGCCTGACTTTAACATCAAGCTGTTTGCAGTCATCAAGAATCTCAAGAAGTTTTTCATACCCACCATCTTCTACAGCAATTAGAATCTCATCAATCTTAAATCTATTAATTATTCCTGAGAGTTGGTTAATTCTACCTAAAACTTTCTTTTCACCAACCACTTCTTCCCCAATCTGTAAATCATCATCAACAAAACCAATAATCTCAATACCAATAGGATTTTCAAATATTAATTTTGTCGCTAACAATCTTCCTGTATTACCATCCCCAACTATTATTACATTTCTCTTAAATTGGTTGTTTTTGAGTTTTATATAAAGTTGCCTTAAAAGTTCTACTCTTACAATGTACAGTGATGGTAGAGCAAATAGTATGAATGTAAAGATAATTAGTCGAGAATCAATAATGTCAGTCGATTTAATAAGAAAAGATATTAAAACAATATTGAGAGCACCATAATAGAGCGCTTTGATAATAGTAATTAAATGCGTGGCTCTGTTTAGTATGATGTTGATTCTGTAAAGACCATTGAACTGAAAAATAAAAATGAATAATACTGAGAGAAATAAGAATAGAAGTAAAATTCCTTCTGATTTAATAAAAAATTCTAAAATATTTAGACTTTCATCCTGTCTAAGTACATAAACAGAAAAGAAGAAAGAAATAAATATTACAAAGACATCTGAAATGCCGAAGATATATTTATATTTTGCTGTCTTCTTCATATTTACAATTTTCATGGTGTTTTATGTTTTTTTTTAATTTTAACCGAAAAATTTTACAATCTGGTTAAAGCCAAAACAAAATTCCTTTCGTGATATAAGTAAACATCCAGGATATTTTGCTTTTGAAATTTGACTAAAACTATGCCATGAAAAAAAATAAAAATTACCATTCTATCCTAACAATCTATTTATTAAAAGTACCAAAATGAGATGTAAACATTTTTCATTTTGATATATTGAGACAAAAATCGATTACCATATTATTTTTGCTCAAAATAATTTTATTAATTGAACGGTTTTAAAAGAGAATACAGAAACTATAATTAAAATTGTATTCAAGAGTGTTCAATGATTCCTCCGGTTTTATAAAAACTTAGTTTTCTTTTGCTTTGTGATTCTCTCAATTATTAGATTTATTTAAAAAATAATTTTATCTTTTCTG
>CAZECH010000162.1:0-7139 GCA_964510675.1 uncultured Ignavibacteriaceae bacterium | reverse complement strand
TGGAACAATGAACTTTCATCTGATAAACAAGCACCTACTATTCTTGCAAGTGATATATTACTTGTACCGGGTGAAGACAGGCTTTATTTCAGGGATTATTTTACTCTTACAATTTCAGTAGTTTCTTTGTTAATATCTCTTGCAATTTTGATTATAAACATTAATAATTAGAAACCCGATGCCTGAAGAAAATAAAAATGAAAATATAATTGAAACTCATTCACTTAAAGACTATATAAATCTTGTAAAGGGTAATCTTATTCCCATCTTGTTGATAATTGTAGTAAGTCTTACTATTGCAATTATCTACGCTGTTAATGCCCGCGATATTTATAAATCAACCGCTACTTTAAAGGTTATTAAACCGCAGGGAAATATTCTCAATTCACCGGTAATTCCTGAATTCCAGGATTTTGGCAATGACAGGTTCCTAGCAAATGAAATAGAAATCTTAAAAACTTTTAATACAAGGGAAAGAGTAGCAAGAGCTTTAGTAGAGACATATAATTCTATAATGGAAAAAGATAGCTTTTATATTCTGCTTGACCAGAGATCAGGATTTGAAGAAATAAAGACAAGACTTTTACCCGTTGAAAGTATTGCAGAAATATTATTCTCAGCAGTTTCAATAGATCAGAAAAGAGGTTTGGATATAATTGAAATATCAGTTGAGTCTCCTTCTTCTTTTGAAGCTGCATTGATTGCGAACTGTTATTCAAAAGAATACAAAATTTTAAACCTGGAAGTGAACAGGAATCAACTTACTATAGTTAAGAATTTCCTGCTTGAGCAGAAAGGTGAAAAACAAAATCAATTGAACGAAGCTGAAGAAATTTTAAGAAAATTCCAGGAAAAAGGTGGAGTTATTGCTCTTGATGAACAGGCAAATAATCTGATCAGTCAGTTATCAAATTTTGAAGCACAAAAAAATGCAGCCCAGATTGAGTATATGGCTTCAGACAAAATATTAAATCAATATAAAAGAGAACTTGAAGATCAGAATCCGAGGCTTGCTGATTATTTAAAGAGCTTATCATCTGAAGCATATTTCAAATCAATCCAGGAACAATTGGTTAGACTTGAGGTGAACAGGGATCTTGCGTTATCAAATAAAAACCCTTTAAATAAAGATGGAGAGTTAATTACCGGTTATGATGAGAAAATAAAAGATCTTAAAAATAAACTAAACCAGAAGATTGAAGAAATAAAAACCGGAATATTTGCAAGTAGTCCTGCAGAGGTAAAAGAACTTTCTCAAAAAATGATAGAGGAAGAAGTTAAAAACCAGGCTTTAAAGATTTCGGTTACGGAACTTGAATCAATTGTAAAAAGATACGAAGATAAATTTAACAGGCTTCCTAAAACCGCAATTGAATTAGCAAGATACCAAAGAAGCCGGGAATCATTGGAAAAGCTGTATACTCTTGTTGAAGAAAAATACCAGGAAGCTTTAATAAATGAACAATCTCAGCCAGGGAATGTACTTGTAATTGATAATGCAAGAAAACCGGTTACTCCTTCTAAACCGAACAGACTCTTAATAATTATAGTTGGATTTGTTCTAGGTGCTGGTCTGGCATTCGGTTATGTTCTCATAAGTAATTATTTTGATAATACTGTTAAGACACCTGAAGATTTACAAAATAGAAATATTGCAGTTCTTGGCTGGGTGCCACAATTTGATGTTGCCGGCAAAAACGGTGCTGACAAGCTTGAGTTCATCGTGGCAAAAAAACCGGACTCAATGGCTGGAGAAGCATTCCGTACTATAAGAACAAGAATTCAACTTACAAAATTTGATAAAGATTCTCTTAAAACTATTTTAGTAACTTCATCGGCACCTCAGGAAGGAAAAACATTAATAGCTATAAACCTTGGTGGAAGTTTTGCACAAGCAAATAGAAGAACACTTGTTATTGATTGTGATCTAAGGAAACCAAGAGTTCAGGAAATATTTAAAGTAAAAAGAATTCCTGGTCTTATAGATTATCTTTTTGGACAAGTTGAATTTAGAGATATAATTCATAATGCCGAGATAGAAAATCTGCATTATATTACATGCGGAACAATTCCTCCAAACCCGGCAGAAATGCTTGAGTCAGAAAGAATGAGAAAATTTCTTGCTGAGATGAGAGAGAAATATGATGTAGTAATACTTGATAGCCCGCCAATAATTGTGGTTACAGATTCAGAAATACTTGCAACAATGGTAGACGGGACAATTCTTGTTGTTTCATCTGATACAACGGAGTTTGATTTAATGGAAAAATCGGTTGAGCTGATGAGGAAGGATAAATCATCATTTATCGGCACTGTATTGAATAATTTCAGTTACAAAAGCGGTTATGGATCATATTATAAATATTATTATTACTATTCAGAAAATTCTGCAGGGAAAACAAAATCAACCGGTAATAAATCTTAGTGTAATAATTATTAAAAAAGAAATTAAAATTTGAAGAAGATTTTTCTGCTGTTTGCATTTATTACAATTATAAATCCGGTAATTCTTCCTCAGTCATTTCCGGATTATGAAGAAAGAAATTTTACTTCATTGAAGGATACTTCTTTTTTAAGTAAGCAGTTGCTTACAGCTACTGAAGGAAGTATTGACCCGGATATTTATTTACTCGGGCCCGGAGATAGAATTTTTATCTCAATTAGCGGCCTTGAGGAAATTGTAGTTAATCTTTTTATCAATCAGGAAGGTAATCTGTATATTCCAAGAGTTGGTGGAATAGATCTTAAGAACAAAACATTGTCTCAGGGTAAAGAGGAAATTATTGAGGCAATTAACCGTTATTACAATAATGTAGAAGTTTTTGTTACACTAGTCGATTTCAGGAAGATAAAAGTTTCACTTCTGGGAAATGTAAAAAAACCAATTTCATTGGTACTCTTTGCTAATTCACGTTTAATAGATGCAATAACTAATTCAGAAGGATTAGTAAAAACTTCTAATTACAGGAATATAAAAATAATTTCAAGGGATAAGAAAGAGAAAATATATGATCTACTTAATTACCTGAGATTTGGAGATGAATCAAATAATCCGTACCTCCAGGAAGGTGATATCATAATAGTTGATAAGGTTGATAAGGTAGTTTCAATTTACGGAGAAATAAAGTATCCCGGTATTTACGAATTTGTTGAAGGTGAAAGTGTAATGGGATTATTAGACCTTGCAGGTGGATATACTAACAAAGCAAAAAAAGATACAATTGAAGTTATTTCATTTGACGAAAGAGGTTATAATCAAATAAGCCGGTATTATGCGCCAAACCAATTAGAAAATAATAAAATAAAACTATTAAACCAGGATCGGGTAATCATAAGACAAATTCCTAAATTTTATCTCGATCGCTATGTTAAAGTTGAAGGTTATGTTAATTATCCGGGTTGGTATAAAATAATAGAGGATAGTACATCATTAAAAGAAATAATTTATGAAGCAGGTGGTTTTTTAAAAGATGCATCATTAACAGAAGCTTCATTAGCTAGAACAACAGGAAGTGTTGAATACGATCCTGAATTAGAAAGACTTAAGCTTTTATTAAGAGCCGACATGACTGATGATGAATATGATTATTTAAAAGCAAAATCCCGTGAACGACCCGGCAAAGTTGTTGTAGATTTTGAAAAATTATTTCTCAAAAATGATATGTCAGAAAATATTATTTTAAAAAGAGGAGATGTAATTACCATCCCTGAAGCAAAAAATTACATAACTCTTCTTGGGCAGGTTGTTATAATGAAGGGCTTACTATTGATGATTATATAGAATTAGCGGGAGGTTTTGGATGGAGAGCTATTGAAGATGAAGTACGCGTTGTAAAAGCAAATACAGGTGAGTGGATTGAAGCTGAAGATATTGATTCATTAAATCCGGGGGATACAATCTGGGTTCCGGAGGATCCTCCGGGACTAGAGTTTTGGGAAGTTTTCACCTCAGTTCTTCAGGTCGCAGGACAAATTGGCGCAGTAATAGCAGCAACTGTAGCAGTTATTGTTGCCTCAAGATAAAGAGAATATGACATACCATGAAATAATAAATATTATCCTGATGAACCGAAGAAAAATATTAAAGATTACAATATTTTCTTCTGTTTTTCTTTTTTTGATTCTGGTATTTATTTATCCTGTTACTTATGAAGCACCTGCCACAATTCTGCCTCCTGATAATAAAGAACAAGGTTCTCTAAGTGATCTTTTAAGCGGACAAGATTTTTCAAGCCTGATAACTGGTGGAATGGCAAATGCTAATTCTCAACTATATATGGAAATTTTGAAAAGCCGTTCAGCAGCAGAATATGTAGTACATAAGCACAACCTGGTTGAATACTTTGATAAAAAAAATATATATGAAGCCGCAGGTGAAATAACAAAAAAATTAAACCTTGAAGTCTCTAAAGAGGGGATAGTAAAAATTAGTATTAGTACTTCGTCATCTTTAATCCCGTTGCTTTTTGATGATCTTGATTCAGTTAAAAAATTTTCTGCAGAATTAACAAACTCATATATTGAAGCCCTTGACAAAATCAACAGGGAGAAGCTTTCATCAAAAGCTAAAAAAGCAAGAGAATATATTGAAACTGAATTAATAAAAACAAGAATAGCCATGGATTCTGTTGAAAACGCTTTAATGAATTTCCAGGAAAGAAATAAAACAGTAGCTTTACCGGAACAATTAAAAGCTGCAATTGATGCTGCGGCAAAAATAAAAAGTGAAATAATGAAAACCGAAATAGAAATTGGACTGATGAAATCTAACTTAAGAGAAGATAGTAACGAACTAAAAGCATTAAGGAAAAAATTAGAACAATTGCAGGGACAGTATAATAAAATGGAACTTGGCAACCAGGATTATGTGCTTGCGTTCAGAGAAGTACCTGAGCTGGGTAAAGAACTGGCAACACTACTACGTGAGGTTAAAATTCAAAATGAGGTTTATACATTACTTCAACAGCAGTACTATAAAGAAAGAATTCAGGAGAACAGGGATCTGCCAACAGTTGACGTTCTTGATAAAGCAATAGTACCATTAAAAGCAACTGCTCCAAGAGTAATATTTACTTCAGTTACGGGGGGTATTTTTATTTTCTTAGCAATGTCTCTTTTTGTAGTTTTTGGTGAAAGAAAAACTTTTATGTATTTAAATAAAAAGGTGTAAAACTTGTATAAGCATACAATTGTTGTAACAGGAGGTGCAGGTTTCTTAGGTTCCCATCTTTGTGATCTTCTTCTTGCAGAAGGATTTAAAGTCTGTTGTATTGATAATTTACTTACCGGTAATATAAATAATGTATCCCACCTGTTTGGAAATCAGGATTTCTCTTTTATAAAGCATGATGTAACTAATTATATTCATGTTCCTGATAGAGTTGATTATATATTACATTTTGCATCACCAGCCAGCCCGATTGATTATCTTAAACTTCCTATACAAACATTGAAAGTTGGATCTTTAGGAACACATAAAGTTTTAGGTTTAGCAAAAGAGAAAAAAGCACGTTTCTTATTAGCTTCAACATCAGAAGTATATGGAGATCCGGCAATTCATCCGCAAAGCGAAGACTATTGGGGTAATGTAAATCCTATTGGCCCAAGAGGAGTATATGATGAAGCAAAAAGATTTGCTGAGGCAATAACAATGGCTTATCATAGATTTCACGGTCTCGAAACGAGGATAGTCAGGATATTTAACACTTATGGACCAAGAATGAGGTTAGATGATGGACGTGCCTTACCTACATTTGTTGGACAAGCATTAAGAGGTGAAGATATAACAGTATATGGAGATGGTTCACAAACAAGGAGTTTTTGTTATGTCACTGATTTAGTTTCCGGTATATACAAATTATTATTGTCCAACGAAACAGATCCGGTTAACATAGGTAATCCGGATGAAATTACTATCAACCAATTTGCTGAAGAAGTAGTAAAACTAACAGGTTCAAAAAGTAAAATAATTTATAAACCTCTCCCCGAAGATGACCCTAAAGTTAGACAACCAAATATTGAAAAAGCGAGAAGAATTTTAGGTTGGGAACCAAAGATAGGAAGAACAGAAGGTTTGAAAATAACAATAGATTATTTTAAGAAAATAAATTAAAAATCAAATTGCCTTTCCTTAAAGAATCAAAATTTAATATTCACTTAAATTAAGGGGTACCAAAAAATTGAATACAAGAAGTGTTTAGTATGATTATTAAATATTTAATGATCATTATAATTCAACAATAAATGAATAATAAATTTACATCTACTGTTGCAGGAGCAACAATATTTATTGCTGCTTTTGGATTAATTTCAAAAGGACTTGGTTTTTTCAGGGAAATTTTATTTGCCGGTTATTTTGGATTGAGTACGACTTTTGATATTTATCTTGTTGGAGCAGTACTTCCTTTAACCATAAATATTATTATTCTTTGCTTAGCACAAAATTACTTAATCCCGGCCTACAATAAACTTAAAGAAAAAGATAATACTCTCTCAGAGCATTTTATCCGGGCAAATTTCTACTTTTTCATTTTAGGAGGAATTGTTCTATCCGGTATCCTATATATATTTTCAGATTTTATAATTAACTCATATCTTCAGAATCCCGATCCTTTATCGAAAAACATGGCACTTAATATCTTTAATTTATTTTTATTTACTATTCCCATTAATTGTGGTATCTCTGTAATATCAGCTTATCAGCAAAGTACTTTTGAGTTCAAATATCCTGCAATTTCTCAACTATTACTTAACGTTATTGTTTTACTGGTTGTAGTTCTTTTAAAAGATATAGATATCTATGCCATTCCTTCAGGATATATCATTGGTTCTGTTTTGCAGTTTGTTTTTTTATTTATGAAATCAGGAAAATTGTTTTTCCAATATCCTGGTTTAACCCCTTCATTTGGATCGTTAAAAAAATTTGCCTCTGCCTCACTAATAATAATTATTTTGATAGAAAGTATTGGCCAGTTATATGTAATTTCCGACAGATTTTTTTTTAATATGGTTACGCCCGGGGGGATATCTGCTTTAAATTATGCTCAAACAATCTTCTTACTTCCATTATCAATAATATCAATTGCTCTATCAACAGCTATCTTTCCAAGCTTTTCTTATTTATACAGTAAGAATTTAAA
>CAZECH010000161.1:0-7193 GCA_964510675.1 uncultured Ignavibacteriaceae bacterium | reverse complement strand
TTTTCCATGGCTTCCATCCCGTCAGATACGGTGATAATTTCAAACCCTTTCATTGAAAGAGAAAAAGAAATAAATTTTCTAGAAGAGGGAGAATCATCCGCAACTAATATTACTTTTTTCATTATTCTTTTTTATAACCTACAGTTTTAGGAAAACTCACTATTTTAAAAGCCTTTGAAATATTGTGTAAGGTTTCCGAGTAGCCGATGAACAAATATCCATTCCTGTTTAATGAATTATACAAGTGAGATACGACTTTTATTTTAGATTTGACATCGAAATAAATGAGAACGTTAGCACAAAATATTATATCGAAGTTAAGCATGGTTTTCAACGCAATATCATCGTATAAATTCATTACTTTAAATGAAACCAACCGTTTTACTTTTGGATCAATAATATAATTCCCTCCGTTCACCGTAAAATATTTTTTCAAATAATAGGCAGAAGTATTTCTTATAGAATATTCCTTATAAATTCCCCTCTTAGCGGTTTCAACTACAGCATTGCTTAAATCTGTTCCAACAATTTCAAATTCTACATCAGGATATTTTGAGGCTAATAAGTCTATAATAGATATTGCCGTCGAATATGCTTCTTCTCCTGAAGATGATGCAGCACTCCAGATTGTTATCTTTTTCTTTCCAACATCACTTTTACTTTTAATAATTTCAGGAATAACTGTGCTGATCATAGCATCAAACTGAGGCTGGTTTCTGAAAAAGAATGTTTCATTTATTGTAATAGCCTCGTATAAAAATTTTTTCTCAATTGCACCGTCAGTTCCGAAAAATAAATAGTTTAAATATTCTTCATATGAATCCATACCCAGATAATTTATTCTTTTAAGCAGCCGGTTTTCGAGTAAATATTTTTTATTATCCTGGTAGTAGATTCCGCAGTTATCATAAATATATTTTCTCCATTTCTCGAAAAGCAGAATCGACATCTCCTTGGTTTTAATGGAGTTAGTTTTAATAACCGGTGCAGATATAATTGTATTTATATTTTGCATCTTATCTCTGTTTGGTCAATTATATTCTTTGTTACAGATAGGCATTTGGATGCTCTATCTCTTATCATTTCCTCAGGGTCATTTAATAATTTTTGCAGGATCGATTCCACTTCGGGATTTGTTACTTCCTCAAGCATATCAACAAGTTTTAATCTGTTCCAAAGGTTATGATCATCAGCCAGATCATCAAAAAACAGTATTGCTGTATCTTTATCCAGGATAAAAAGTATTTCCAGGACGATTAAGCGTATTTCTTCGCTGTAATCATTCAAATAAAGAGTAAGTGAATCGGAAATATCCCTTAACTGTAAAGGACTTGTATAACTAAATAGTTCAGTTTTTTTTAGTTGAACAATTTCTTTCATAACTTCGAGAATCCGGATAATATTATCAGGTTTCTGATCTAATGCTTCGGAAATAATTCCGATGAAAATCTCCGGATTTTCCAGGAACTTATTTAATATTATATCGTCCGTTTCTGGATCATTCCCAATTACTTTAAGATAAAATGTAAGAATTTCTTTATCATTAAAAACAGATAACAGGTGTGCAGCAATTTTTTTGCATTCCGAATTTGCATCATTTATTGTCTGCAAAATTATATTCCTGGTTCTTTCATCAAACGGAATATCAAATCCAAATTTTTCTTTAAGATTGTATATCGATTTTATTATAGGCCAGAGAAATGGACCGTTTGGCTCGTTTAATTCAGACAAAAGAAAAAAGAAAGCTCTTTCATCCCCTATTGAACCAAGACTTTCAATAATAGAAAACTTAGTAAGGTCATCATTCTCTTCTTCATACTTAGCAATAACAAAATCCAAAGATTCTTGTGAACCAATCTTACCTAATGCTTCAATTATTGTTGGTTTGAAAATGTCAATTATGGGGTATAAGGATATAAAGTAAGAAATTGCATTTTCAGCCTTGAGGTTTCCCAAAGCCTCAATGCAGGCTAAAATCACATTTTCATTTTCATTGCTATTTAATAACTCAATTATTTTATTTTCTGCGCTTTTATCCCCGATTAATCCGAGAATATCAACAATAAATTTTTTATCATCATCATCCCCCCTATCAAGATGACTTAACATAGCTTCAACGGAAATGGGACCTAGTTCTAATAATATTTCTCCGGCAAGGTTTTTAACGGAAAGATCCGGATAAGAAATATATTTTACTAGGAAGGAAGGGATTATTGGGTTATTGCCTATTTTTAATTTTTGTGTAAGAGTGCTTCGTACGCCATTATCTGTATCAATAATCAAATCGCATAATTCACCGGCAACCGAGTCTGTAATAGGTTCCTCTGTAATACTTAATATTGCAGAAATTCTTTCCAAGGGTTCTTCTGATTTCAATTTGTCAAGGTAGCTCACAAAATTTTCCCTTTTATCATATATTTGCTCTTCGAATCCAGGCTAAATCTGAAAAAAGTATATTCAGAATTATGAAATAGACTATGCTGAATGTATTATCGATTTTTTTTTATTCTTCTTGAGTTAATTAATTATTTTTTATTATTAAGGGGTCCGCGCTCAAATAATTCAACCGATCTTTTAGTTTTTACCATAAGAGTAGCTAATTAACCCTTAAAATGAAGCCCAAAACAGTGCCAGTTATTTTTGATGCAATTACACACTATTGAACTTTGTGGATATCTAAGATTGGATAATTTCAGCCATTTGAATAAAATGATAAAAAAATTTGAATGGCTATAAAATTTTTCCTACAATCTTCGATAATAACAACGTAATACTTTATTTTCGAGTACATTTATGAACCTAAGTTTTCTCAAAAGCTATCTAAGCAATAAACATTCTGAATATCCATATGCATTCCCTTATGTTACCGGAATTGCTATGATAATTTATTTGAATTATTCATTACATAGTCTTGATACTCTCTCCGTTATTATTTTAATACTATTAATGATTATTGCTTCTTTTAGCATAGTAGCTATATTAATGGCCAAAGGGGAAAATGAAATCAAAAGAAAATCCAGAGAAGAAGATTTAATAATAAGCGAAGAGAAATTCAGGGTAGTTGCGGAATCAATCCCTTCAGCCATTCTTATTTTCCAGAATAGTAAAATTATTTATGCAAATAAGAAAGCAAATGAAATTACATCCTTAACAGATGATGAACTCTTTCGTGACATAAATTCTCTTGCAATAGTCCATAAACGGGATCTTGCCAAAGTTGTCGGGATTATAAAAGATTTTAATGAAAGAAAAATTACAGAAACAGAATTGGAATTTAAAATAATAGTTAAAGATAAGCAGGAGAAATGGATTCACTGCGTGGCAATTAGTAACTATTTATCAGGTGTACCTTCGGTTGTTGTTACAATAAATGACATTACCGATAAAAGGAATGTTGAGTTAGGATTAGAAAGATATATTGAAGAGCTCCAGGTCAGTAGAAGCCTGATTGAACAAAATGCCGAAGAGTTATTGGAATTAAACGGTTTGTTAGCTGAATCTGAAAAAAAATTAAAAAAGTTAAACAGCGATAAGGATAAATTCTTTTCAATAATATCCCACGATTTAAGATCCCCTTTTAATTCTCTTTTAGGTTTTACTGAAATACTTTCAAATGATATTGATGAACTAACAAAAGAAGATATAAAAGCTTTCTCTTCAAATATTAATTCATCTGCTAAAAATTTATTAGATCACTTAAACAGTTTGCTGGAATGGTCAAGATTGAACAATGGAGATATTAAAAATCATCCTGAAAAATTAAATCTGAAAAAAGTTGTTGATGACACTGTTATGCTGCTTTATATCAATGCAATTAAAAAAAACATCCATATTGATATAGATATCGCGGAAAATGTCTTTATTTATGCGGATACAAAAATTGTACGTTCTATTTTACAAAACTTACTGAGTAATGCTATAAAATTTACTTTCAAGAATGGAACAATTTCAGTTAATGCCAGGACCGATGCAGATAATATTATAATTTCAGTGAAGGATAGTGGAGTAGGAATCGGCTATAGAGATGTTGAAAAGTTATTCAGGATTGACACTAATCACTCAACAAAGGGAACTGACAATGAAGTTGGTTCCGGGCTTGGTTTAATACTTTGTAAAAACTTAATCGAAATTAATAACGGAAAAATTTGGGTAGAGAGTAAAATTGGAGATGGTAGTACCTTCCATTTTACATTACCTGAGTACACAGAAGTCAAACTTCATACTGAAAATAATTTACTTATCGAATATACTCACTCTGCATAGATTCTTTAATCTGCGTCTAACCAATCCCTCGGATACTTTATTCCTTTATTTGTGACCTGGATAATTAAATTGAAGAACAAAAATTAATGCTCTAAATGAAAACCGCCGAAATTTTATTTTAAAAAATAATATTATGTATGTAGTGTTTTATATTACATTAAAAGTATTGCTTCATTTACAATTTATCCTCATTGAACTTTCTAAATTATTCAATTATTGTATGTCTATTAATTTTTTTGAACAAATTATTCTTTTTAATTTACTTTTTTGAATGAATCAGTTTTAGCTACGGTTAATAATAAATGTCTCAAATAAAAATTCTAATTGCAGAAGATGACTCTATTATAGCTTTAGATTTAAAATCTACTCTGGAAAAGCTGGGATATAAAGTTTCGGGAGTTTTAAGTTCAGGAGAAGAAGTACTTGAGAAATTGCAATCCTTAGAAACAGACCTTATCTTAATTGATATAAAACTTAAAGGGGAAATGGATGGAATTAAAACAGTATACTTTGTTAAACAGGCATTTGATATCCCGATTGTTTATATAACTACTTATGAAGACAAATTATCCTTAAAGAGAGCTCAGTTAACAAAACCTTCCGGTTACCTGCTTAGAACTTTTAAGGAAGATGAATTAAATGGTGTAATTGAAATTGCTCTATCCAATCACAAAAATGAGAAAAAACTTAAAGAAAATGAACACGCTCTTCAGAACTACAAAGATATAGTTAATTATTCTCCTGTCGGTATTTTTCAATCAGATATTAATGGCAACTTTATTACGGTAAACCCAACTTTAATAAGGATGCTGAATTATAATACTGTTGATGAGTTTTTTAATATTGATATTCCAAACAAACTTTATTTAAATCCACGCGAAAGAGAGGAAGAAATATGGAGCTTTCTTAAAAAAGGTGAGGATAGGAATATAGAAATCAAATGGAGAAAAAAAGACGGCACACCTATCTGGATTCAGTTAAATGTTAAAACTATAAAAGATAAAGCTGGCAAAATACTTTACTATCTTGGATTTGTTACAGATATAGATAAAAAGAAAAAAACTGAAGATGAATTAAAAAAACAGGAAGAATCTTACAAAACTTTAATTGATTCATCAAAGGATGCAATATATGTTCTCCAGAATGAAAAGCTTGTCCTGGTAAATCCGGCATGGGAAAGATTGTTTGGTTATTCCCTCGCAGAAGTTTCCGAACCCTCATTTAAACTAATAAATATTATTTCTCCGGAACACCATGTTTTATACACTGAAAGAATGAATAAAAGAAAGAAAGAGGAATTTATTCCTTCTACTTATGAATTATGCGGTTTAACTAAAAGCGGAGACAAAATTGAGTTGGAAGTAAGTGTAAGTGATATTCAATGGAAAGGAAAACCTGCACTGCAAGGTATTTACAGGAATATTACTGAAAGAAAAAACTCAGAAAAAGCTCTTAAAGATAGTGAAGTAAGATTCAGACAGTTAGCAGAAAATATCAGGGATATATTTTTTGTAACCGAGCTTGATAACAAAAAAGGTTTTTATATAAGCCTCGTTGTTTAAGAAGTGTTCGGTCATAAGCCGAAGGAATTTTATGATAATCCCCACAAATGGTTTGATGTAATACATCCGGAAGATAAACAACCGGTTATGTATCTAACTGAGCAAATAACTAAAACGGGCATTTATGATTATGAACATAGAATAATAAAACCAGATGGAAATATTAGATGGATAAGATTAAGGGCTTTTCCTATAAAAGATAAAGATAATAATATTTACAGAGTTGCAAGTGTTGCTGAAGATATTACAGATAGGAAATATTGGGAAGAGGAAATAACTAAATTATCAAAAGCTGTAAGCCAAAGCCCGGTTATTATAATGATTACAGATGTTAATGGTAATCTCGAATATGTAAATCCTAAATTTACCCAGGTAACCGGATACAAATTTGAAGAAGTTATTGGAAAAAATCCCCGCTTTTTAAGAGGCGGTTATAGGAGTGAAGAGGAGTATAAAAAATTATGGGACATAGTGCTTAGTGGGAAAGAATGGCAGGGTGAATTTCTTAATAAGAAAAAGAACGGAGATCTTTATTGGGTTTCTTCATCTATTTCCCCAATTATAGATGACCAGGGAAAAGCAACTCATTTTATAGCAATAGCCGAAGATATAACCGACAGGAAATTCAATGAGGGACAATTAATTCTTGCAAAAGAATCTGCAGAAAAATCGGACAGATTAAAATCTGAATTTCTTGCACAGATGTCTCATGAAATCCGTACACCTCTTAATAATATTCTTACTTATACTTCCCTTCTTCAGGAAGAACTAGAAGATAAATTACCTGATGGACTTGAATCAACTTTTTATGTTATCAGAAGCAGTGCACAAAGATTAATCAGAACAATAGATTTAATACTTAATTTATCAAAAGTACAGACCGGGAATTTTGAAACTAATTTTGAGAAAGTAGATCTTGATAAAGATATTCTTGTTGATATTGTACTTGAATTTTATTCCCGCGTAAAAGAAAAGGGACTTGAAATAAATTATGAAAATTTAGATGTGAACGAACCTATATTCGGTGATCATTATTCAATCGGACAAATTTTTGTTAACCTTGTTGATAATGCAATTAAGTATACAAATTCAGGAAATATAAAAATAAAATTATACCAGAACGGAACCGATAAAATCTGTGTAGATGTAACCGATACGGGAATTGGTATATCTGAGAATTTTCTTCCTTCCATTTTTGAGCCTTTTACTCAAGAGTATTACAGTTCAACAAGGGATTATGAAGGAACCGGATTGGGCCTTGCTCTTGTACAAAAATATGCAGAATTAAATAATGCAAGTATTGAAATAAAAAGTGTAAAGGATAAAGGGACTACATTTACTGTAGGATTTAAAAAACACCAATAATTT
>CAZECH010000160.1:3008-7201 GCA_964510675.1 uncultured Ignavibacteriaceae bacterium | reverse complement strand
ATTTCTAATTCTGCATGCTTACTGTTCCATAGTTTAAAGCTTGTTTCAATGTTCGATTGAAAAGATTTTTTGTTGAAATCATTCTTATATTTTTCAAGTAGTTCTTGTTTGTATGAATTATCATAAATTGCTGTAAAATGAAATTGTTCAATTTCAAATTTTTTCTTCCCGGCAAAATCTGCAAAAGCATTATTGCACTTCTGAATGATTCCTTCTTCATCAGTCAGCATCATCCCATCATAAGCTTCTTCCCAAATCCTCATGAATTTATTTTCGCTCGAGGCTAATTGAAGTTGCGCCGTTATATATTGGGTAATATTTTTTATAGAACCTTGAAATATTTTTTTATCATCAAGAATAATTGGTCTACCAATTATTTCAACCGGAACTTTGTGTCCATCTTTATGAGTTATACTTCCTTTTAAAGAAATTTCTACTTCTCCCTTAAAGAATATTTCAAGTAAATTAATTGAATTGCTTACTTTTTCTAGTTTGAAGATTTCATCAAACTGCTTGCCTGTTAATTCTTCTTTATCAAATCCAAGCATTTCATTACAGGAATTGCTAATCAGTAGTATTTCACCAGATAATGACATCCTAAAAATGATATCATTTGAAACTTCATTTAAAAGATTGAAATTCTGGTATGAGCCCTCTAGCTTATTAAGCAGGGAAGTTAGATCCTTCAGAAGTTCTCCATAAACCTGACTAAACAAATGATTATTTGAAAGCTTCTGAATAGAAGTTTGAAGAGCATTTACATCTTTTCTAAAAAAAGAATTTTTATTTTCCTCGTTCAAACCTTTAATTTTCCTTATTTCTAATTATAAAAAGTAAATTATTTATGCTGTTTACGTTCATTGGGGCAATCTGAAAGGGCATCTGTTCCATAATTTTATAACTCATTTTATGCTTTTTTACAAAAATTATTCCAGTAATTATTCAAAGTCTTAAGACAGTAACTCGAGGGATTACATATGCTTAGAGGTGAATTATTCCAATTTCAAATCTATTGAAAAAATAATCAGAAGAATTTTCTACCTGAGAAGCTGGTTTGGAGAATGAAAAGAAAGGTGCCCTTATGGATTATTAAAGAACACCGTTAGTGTTTGAGTGTTATTCTTCGAGTGTGCTTAGATTTCCGGGATCCAATCCTAAAGCTTTCGCCTTTAAAACCCTTCTCATAATCTTTCCACTTCTGGTTTTAGGAAGTGAATCAACTATTTCAATATGTTCAGGTTTTGCTATGGGTCCAACTTCATGCCCAACGTGTTGTCTCAACTCTTCAACTAAAGTTTCGCTTTTACTGAAACCTGTTTTAAGAATTACATAGGCATAAATAGCATTACCTTTAACTTCGTGGGGTAATCCAATTGCAGCAGCTTCAGCAACTGATGAATGACTGACTAATGCACTTTCGATCTCTGCAGTACCAAGCCTGTAACCGGAAACTTTTATTACATCATCAACCCTTCCTATAATCCAGAAATAACCATCTTCATCTTTCCGGGCAGAATCACCGGTCATGTACATTCCGGGGAATTTACTCCAGTATTGATTTATATACCTGTCGGGATCATTATAAATTGTTCTTATCATAGCGGGCCAGGGTGTCTTAATTACAAGATAACCTTCATCATTTGGATTAACCGGATTGCCATTTTCATCAACAACATCTGCTTCAATTCCGGGGAAAGGTTTTGTACCGGAACCGGGCTTTAAAGGAGTACAAGGCATTGGAGTAATCATAAACATTCCGGTTTCTGTTTGCCACCAGGTATCCATAATCGGGCATTTTCCTTTTCCAATAACTCTGTGATACCATTTCCATGCTTCAGGATTAATTGGTTCACCAACACTTCCTAAAAGTCGAAGTGTAGAAAGATCATGCCTGTTTGGCCAGGCATCTCCATACCGCATAAATCCTCGGATTGCTGTAGGAGCAGTATAAAGAATATTAATTCCATACTTCTCAATCATTTGCCACCAGCGATTTGGAAATGGAAAACCCGGAGCTCCTTCATACATAAAAGAAGTTGCACCGTTTAATAATGGACCATAAACAATATAGCTGTGTCCTGTTATCCAGCCCGGATCTGCTGCGCACCAATACCTGTCTTCTTCATGAATATCAAAAACATATTTCAGAGTTGCATATGTTCCTACCATATAACCGCCATGAGTATGAAGAATTGCCTTTGGCTTTCCTGTAGTGCCGGAAGTATAGAGAAGGAAGAGGGGATCTTCTGCATCGGTTTCCTCTACAGAACATGAACTGTTTGCGATAGGGAGTGCCATTAATTCATGGTACCACATATCACGTCCTTGTTCCATATTTATCTGCTGGCCTGTGCGTTTTACTACAACAACACTCTGAACAGTAGCGGCTCTTTGTAAAGCTTCATCAGCAATTTTTTTAAGCTCAACAATTTTTCCTCTCTGGTAAGAACCATCGGATACAACTAAAACTTTGGACTGGCTGTCTTCAAGCCTTTCATGTAAAGCTTCTACAGAAAATCCTCCATATACAACTGAATGAACAGCACCAATTCTTGCACAGGCAAGCATTGCAATGACAATTTCGGGAGTTCGTCCCATATAGATTGTGACACGATCACCTTTCTGTACTCCGAGGCTTCTAAGAACATTAGCAAACCTGCAGGTTTCACGACGTAAAGCAAAATATGATAACGCTTTGAAATCTCCATTCTCACCTTCCCATATTATTGCTAATTTATTTCTACGGAATGTTTTTACATGAACATCTAGACAATTGTAAGATATATTTGTTTTACCTCCAATAAACCATTTAAAGAAAGGTTTGTCTGAATCATCCAAAACTTTATCCCACTTTTTAAACCAATGGAGGTTCTCAGCTTCACTTGCCCAGAATTTAAATCTGTCTTCGGATGCTGATTTATAAAGCTTATCGCATTTAGCATTTGCATAATCTGCCATTTCCTTTGAAGGATAAAAAACTTCTCCACCTAATTTTTGATCTGTCATCAATTACTCCTGGTTTATTTTTTGTTTTAGATTAATTTCCAAATTAAGATCAATTCTCACTCATTTCTTATGAAGATTATATTTAAAAAATTATAAGAACAATGTCTTATAAGCAATAAAGAACTTTCGTACAATCCAAAAAATTTTAAGATTTCTCTTGCAATAGTTATTTTTTTTACAGATTTTTGTGCTCCCAACAATAGCTGTGGATATTTTATATATTCACGGAATCGGGAGCCGATTAACGGGCTAATGCCCAAACCCGTCAGATCCGGAAGGAAGCAGCGGTAAGCATGAACTTGTGTAAGCGGTTTCCCGGTTTCTTTTTATTTAAAAAGATCTGAGGGAATTATAAATTCAAGTGTACCAGCTGACGACCTGATCTTTCCGTCAAAATTTATTTTTGCAATAGTACCTTTCTTAAACTCACAATACATTCCTGAAGGTGAAACAAGTGCAGACAGGTTACGGGACATATCCGGTTCATGACCAACAACAGCAATGTTTTTTTCATCCAACGATTTAATAAAATCAATCAGATCATGTGGTTTACTTCCGCTTGCAATTCTTTTATCAGTACTAATTTTATCTGTATAGTTATAAACATAAGCAATTATTTCCGCAGTTTGCACAGCACGTTTATATGGTGAAGAAGCAATCAAATCAAAATTGTGTATAATTTTTTTCCATCCCGTTGCAGCTTTTTTTATTGATTCTTTTCCTTTTGAAGTTAATTCTCTTTCGTGATCCGATTTTGATGATGATATTGTCTCAGCATCACCGTGGCGTATAAGATATATGTTCATTTCCCATCCCCATATTTGACAAAAATTACAGTTATATATTTGTGAAAATCCATTAAATGTTTATTTAACTTAAGGAATAAAAGTAATTTATACATTTCAGTATTTATTTATATCAAAATAATTAATTAACAATTTGACTGTCGATGATCTGTTTCTTCACAGGAATATAGTCAAAGATTTCTATTTCACTTTTTATAAATTCATCAAATATATTCTGAAGTGATGAATATTTTTTTGTTGATGAATAAAATATAAAAAAATCTTTCTTTCCATTAACGGGAGAATTTTTTGAACTCCTCATAGTTGTTCTGATAAGTGAGTCTGAAATTTCCGTTATATCCTGGAAAAACTCATTACCTGGTTTAGTTAATTTTGTTTTGG
>CAZECH010000160.1:0-2998 GCA_964510675.1 uncultured Ignavibacteriaceae bacterium | reverse complement strand
ATCAACTGAATAAAGAGAAACACGGTTTAAAGCAAGTATATCTTTTAAAAGATAAGCTTCATCTATCTTAATGAAAATATATTTACCTGGTTTTATAATTTCAAAAAATATATTCCCGTTAAGAGATTTATCAATCAGTAGTGGAGTAAGGGAAGAATTATAAACTGCAAACCTATTGTATAAAGGATTTGAATTTTCAAGAATAATAAAATATAAGGTGTCCTTACTCGTTAGAATGCTGTCAACAATAATGGAGTTATAATTTTCTTCTTCCGATGATGAATAATCAATAAGATTTGAAAGCTTTTTATTTGAAGTCGAATCATTATTAATTGCTTTAGACACAAGATCTTTAACTATACTTGTGCTGAATTTTTCCAATTGAATAATTTTTTCTTGTTGCTTACAACCATAAAATGTAAACAAAACCAATAGAACTAAAAGTAGTTTCATTTATATATCTCAGAGATTGTATCAAAATATAATATTTTATTCTTAATTTTTTTAATTAAGGAATGATATTTCTTTACATTATCTCCGCGTTATAATACCTCGGTTGGTGTTTTATTTTTAGGAGGGGAAATTAGATTAGAAATGGGGAATTGATTACCGGGTTATACTTTTCTTGAACTTATTCTTGAATTTGCACTCAATTGATCAATAAAAGTTCACATAAACTCCATCCTGCACCGCATAATAAGTATTAAAAGGGCCCGGCTGTACATACTGCTTTTCGGGAATTCTTTTTGAATCACCTATTTTTAAACCATTGTGTGTGACATTATTTTTACCAACAAGAATTTTGTTTAATGATTTAACAAGATATTTCCCTTCGTAAAGAGTGTTAAATCTTTCCGGTAATATTTTATTTAGCTCGTTAGAAGAATAATCAGAGAAAGTATTTGTGTCAGAGCTATCCGCAAATCCTATATAAACAGCATTGTCTCCACTATGAATTAAAACCGGTGTTCCTATTTCAATTTTGCTGTAAATATATTTTGCATCTTCTTTCGATATCCTTACACAACCATGAGAGCTTTTCCTTACACCCAAATATTTGTAATAAGAGTTTCCTGCCAAAGCGTGAAAACCTATTCCATAATTGAAACCCATCCAGTTAATTAATAATGTACTGTCAAATTGCTGCGAATGTACTTTAGCCATTTTGGACTGGATGACAAACAACCCTTCTTTAGTATCAACAGCTTCAAATAATTTTTTATTACCTGTTGAAATTTCAAACTTATAAACAGAATCTCCCTTTGAAAAAAGATACCCGGATTGTGTTGTTAGATTGACTTCGATAAATGTAGACTTTATAGTATAAACAGTATCGCGTAAATCAGCATTAAAAAGTGAAGGAAGATTTTTTATTGCAGGAATATCTTTTGTTACAATTACATCAGTATCTGTTTTAATGTAATTAGCATAGAAAATCGCGATGATTGCTACAATTATAACCGGGTATTTATTCATAAATTATTTTTTTCTTCTTTAAAATGATTTAAGAGAATCTCAGCTTTTTGCTTACCAACTATTGCGATCAGTTTATCAATATCAGCAGATTTTACCACACTCAAACTGCCGAGCTCTTTAAGCAACTTGAATGCCGTCGATTCTCCAATTCCATTTATTTCAGTTAGTTCGGTTTTAATTGTTCTTTTACTTCTGCGGTTGCGATGAAATGTAATTGCAAAACGATGTGCTTCATCCCTTATTTGCTGTAATAACCTTAATCCTGATGAAGTTTTTGGAATATTAACGGGATCTGATTCTCCCGGCAAAAAAACTTCTTCGAGTCTTTTTGCCAAACCAATAATGTTACATTTTGAAAATCCAATCTCATTTAGGACATCAACGGCAGAGGAGAGTTGCCCCTTTCCGCCATCAACCATAATTAAATCAGGTAAAGGTTCATTCTCTTCTTTAAGTCTTGTATATCTTCTTCTAATCACTTCTTCCATACTTAAAAAATCATCGGGACCAATGACATCTTTAATTATAAATTTTCTGTATAAACTTTTTTTCGGTTTGCCGTTTTCAAAAACAACCATACTCGCAACAGAATCAGTTCCTTGAAGGTTTGAAATATCAAAGCATTCTATTTTTTTTGGTAGATCAGCTAATCTTAAATCTCTCTTTAAGGCTGAAACAGAATAATCAACATTTCCTTCATTTTTCATTTTTTGCAATTGCAATTCTTTTAACTGCAATATTGCATTCTCTTTACACATTTTAACAAGAGATTTCAAATCTCCTCTTTGGGGGAAAACAAATTTTACTTTCTTTTGCGAATTGGTACTTAACCATTGAAGCAATGTATCTGTATCGGAAGGCTGCGTGTCCATCAGGATTTCCTGCGGTATTTCTACAAACTCACCGTAATAAAATTTAATTGCTGCTGCATAAATATCGGGTTCTTCCTCACCTTCGGTGATGGATAACTTCAACTGTTTTTTACCAACAAGTTTTCCACTTCGGATATTAAAGACTGAGCAGGCTGAGTCCTTTCCTTCATAAGCAATTGATATAACATCCCTGTCATCAAGATCATCGCTTACAACTTTTTGCTTCGATGCAATTGCCTTAAGCTGTTCTAATCTGTCCCTTATCTCTGCTGCTTTTTCAAATTCAAGCAGCTCAACTGATGAATTCATTTTAAGAGTTAAATCTTTAATAAGCTCATCAGTTTTTCCCTTAAGAACTTTAACAACTTCATTTACCATTTCGTTGTAATTAATTTCTGAGATTAAACCTTCACACGGTCCATCGCATTTTTTTATATGATAATCGAGACATACTTTGAATTTTTTCTTATCAATCCCTTCCTGAGTAATATCAAGTTTGCAGCTCCTTATCTTAAAAACCTGGTTAATCATCCTGAGTGATGATTTCATATTTTTAACATCAGTGTAAGGCCCAAAATATTTTGAGCCGTCTCTTATTACTCTTCTTGTAGGATAAATACGCGGGTAAGGTTCCTTTGTTACTTTTATAA
>CAZECH010000159.1:0-7266 GCA_964510675.1 uncultured Ignavibacteriaceae bacterium | reverse complement strand
GGCGTCCATGCTGTTGTTGAATGACAGGTTTGGCAATTTGTTGCAATTCCCATTGTGGAGTGATTTGGATTTTGAGTTGCCTGGTAATTATCCTGATGGCATCCAACACACTCTGAAGAAGTTGTTGTATAATTCCCCGTATGACAGCTGCTGCAATCATTTGAAATCTGGATATGAGCTCCGGTAAATTCAAAATACAGATTATGTTGAGCAAAAGATGCTGGCGCCCATCCTGATTCTGTTGTATGACAATCTGTGCAGTTTGTTGAGATAGATAACGCCTGATGGTTTGGATTTGATGCGGAATTATAATTTGATTGATGGCAATCGTAGCATACAGCTGAAGTTCCTCCATAACCCTGTTCATGACATTGCGAACAATCAACAGAAGTGTGGGCACCTGTCAAAGGGAAATTTGAAAGTGTATGATTGAAAGCACTTTCACTATCCCCATTTGGATGACAGGCATAACAAGCTTCACTATTATAGGAATAACCACTTACCTCCTGATGCTCATCATTCATATCATTCTGATTATGTTCATGACAATCTATACAGGAAAAAACACTGAAGTTTGAAGAATTGGTGTGGCAATCTGAACAAGCATTCCATTCTTCTCTGTGCTCTCCGGAATAGATTGGGAAATATTGATTATCATGATCAAATGTCGCAGGAGTCCAGGCGGTTTGATTATGGCAGCTAACGCAATCAGTAGAAAAACCAGCAGAAGCATGTGCAGGATCAGTTGTATTTTCATAGTCAGTTTGATGGCAGTCATAACAAGTATTTGGTGTTGTTGTATAATTTCCATTATGGCAAGTTTGGCAATCGCTTGCAATCGTTGCATGAGCTCCGATTAATTCATAATAATTATTGTGAACTGCAAATGAAGCTGGTTCCCAATCTTCAGTTGGTGTATGGCAATCCTGGCAATCTGTTGAAATTGACAATGTGCTATGATTAGGATTTAGACTTGCATTATAATCTTCCTGATGGCAGGATAAACATTCCTGGCTTAAACCTGATGTTGTACCTTCATGACACGAAGAACAATCTATGATTGAGTGCTGACCAATTAATTCAAAACCAGTTGATGAATGTGTAAATGCTGAAGGAATCCATGCTGTAGTAGAATGACAAGACTGACATTCAGTGGATATTCCTATTTCAGTATGATTTGGACTTAAGGCAGCAGTGTAATTATCCTGATGACATGATACACAGGCAGTAGATGTTCCCGAGTATGTCTGAGAATGACAATTGCTGCAATCAACACTTGAATGAGCTCCGGTTAAAGGAAATTCAGTGTTGTTATGATTGAAATCTGCCGGCGACCAACCATTTATCGTATGACAAAGAGTACAATCTGTGGGATAATTCTCAGTAATATGATTTGGATCCTTAACTTGCTGATAATCGCTGCTATGGCATGAATAACATTCTGTTGATAAAACTTCTGTGAAATTTCCGGATTGATGACATGAGAAACAATCTGAAATATTGTGTCCGCCAATCAAAGGAAAGAAATCATGTCTGAAATTTTCTGCTGCCCAGCTGTTTGAAACAATATTATGGCAGTCCTGGCATTCATTTGAAAATCCTGCTCTTGCATGGTTTGGTGAAGTTGTTGAGTTATAATCACTTTGATGACAACTAAAACAATCAACAGACAAAGGTTCAAAATAAAGATTCTGATACCCACTATGGCACTGAATACAATCAGCATTTATATGAACGCCAATTAATGGGAACCTGCTCTCATCGTGAATTTGTTTAAGATTTGTAACCACCCATGAATTTGATGAATGGCATTTTTGGCAATCCATTCCTACTGTATTCTGATGAATATCCTGATGACAAGAAAAGCATTGAGGCGAAGCTTGATTAAATATGAGAGATGAGTGACACGACTTACAATCTGCAGAAAGATGCTGACCGACTAAACTGAAGCTGGTGGATGAATGATCAAATTTTACTTGTACCGGGTCAACTTGCCAATCAACAGGATTATGACATTCTGCACAATCAATTTTTAACGCATCGGTATGGGGAGATTGCGCAAAACTTAATCCGCTTAAAAATAAAAACAATACTAAGAGTGGCAATCTGCGCATTTAAAGTTTTCTAATTTATATTTTATAAATGAAACATTATTTTCTTTAATAACTTTATGACACCGGGAACACTCAAGTTTTGAATGGGCTCCTTCAAGTGAAAATCTCGAATTGTTGTGATTAAACTTTGACGGCTGCCAATTATTAAAGGAGTGACATTTTTCGCATTCTGAATCATCAAACTGTCCACAATGATAATCGTTATGACAAACCAAACAATCTTTCCCAAGACTGGTAAATTTAAATTCTTTATTTTCATTTTTTCCCCTGTAATGGCAACTTCCGCAACTAACTTCAACATGTTTGCCAAGCAGGACGAACCTGGTTTTATCGTGTTCAAAAGAAATAGTTCTCCAACTCATGGAATTGTGACAGCCTGAGCAGTTATTATTTCCCATAAACTTTGCAGAAATTTCTTGACCATGTACATTATTATGGCAGTTAATACATTCCATCCCAATCTTTTTAAAATGCCAGGTTTCATTTTTTAAATGGCATCCTGCGCAGGGAACTGCAAGATGACTACCAACTAATTCAAACTTAGTTTTATTGTGCATCTCTATCGTAAACCTGGAAGGAGTAAATCCATTTTCATAATGACAGGCAGAGCAATCCTTTACAATTCCGTTTTCAAAAAACTCTCCCTTATGATAATCAGAATGGCAATCAATACATTTTTCGTGTTTCAGTTTAGCGCTTAACCCGGTTTTATGGCAATCATTACATTTAACAGAAGAATGTTTCCCTATTAAAGGAAAGTTTGTTTTGTTATGATCAAATGCAGATTGATTAATTTGGTGAAACGAATTTGTATTATGGCAGTCCTGGCAGTTCGGACCGAATCTTCCCTGGTGTGCATCTTTGTGGCAAGATGAACAACTGTTAAAAACTATACCTTTAAATTTCTGAAACTTCTCCCCTTTTCTTTCTTCTATAGGATGACATTTTAAACATTCAACAGTTTTATGAGAGCCGGTTAGTTTGAATTCAGATTTATCATGATTAAAGCCCGAAGCTGGTCTGAATTTTTCAATGTTATGGCAATCCGTGCAATTATTTCCTAAAGTTCCCTGGTGAAAATCTTTATGACATGCACTGCAATACTTTTCTAATCCAAGATATGTACCTGATCTTTTTTTAAGTTCACTACTGCTCATAAATTTATTGGTATGACAAGAAGCGCATTCAAGTTTTTTATGAGAACCAGTTAGCTCAAAGCCGGTTTTAGTATGATTAAAACTGTCCGGATTGAAATTTACTATTCTGAAATTTCTTCCATGATGTTCACCATGACATGACCAGCAATTCTTTCCTTTTACTTCAATGCTTGAGTGATATCCTCTTCCATCTTTAATAAGATTATTGATCTCGGAATGACAAGCCAGGCATTTGGTGTTGTTAACCTGTTCGCCAAGTATATGGCATTTTGTACAATTACTTAATCCTTCAAGATTAGCATGAGCTTTTGTAAGATCACCTGGGGAAATTTGTGCAGAAAGATTTCTTTGGATTAAAAAGAAAAAAATAAAAATGAATGATGAAAATGAGTACCGATGAATTTTCAATCAGTTAAAATTTTAATTCAGTAATATTAACTATGTTTTAAAATTGCTTCACCGAATTTCTTGGTAATCTTTATTCCTATCTTCTCTAAAAATTTGGCTGGGAGTTCACCACCTGCAAATATATAAACAAGATCATTGTTTATTTCTTTTTCTCTCTCTTCAATAAGGAGGATTACTGATTGGTCTTTAATTTCTTTTACATTAGATTTATAAAATGCCCTGATTTTTCTACTTTCAATTGCATTATTAACTCTTTCAAGATTTTTTGGTTTCAATCTTGAGAAAGAATCATTTCTATACGATATGCTTACATTGTTATTTTCATCCATTAAAAGAAGTGCAGATTCAACAGCAGAATCTCCACCACCTACAACTAAAATTTTCTGGTTATGTATCAATTCAGGTTCAAGTAATCGGTAGGCAACTTTTTCTTTTTCTTCACCGGGAACACCAAGCTTACGGGGTGAGCCTCTTCTTCCAATGCAAAGAATTATTGAGTTAGAAGTATATTTTTCTTTATTTGTTGTAACTAGAAAATAATTATTTATCTTTTCAATTGATTCAACTTTCTCCTGCTGGTTTACACTAATCCTGTTTTTTGATAAAACTCCTGTCCATAGATCGAGCAATTCAGATTTAGAAGTCTCGGAGAGTTTTAGTTTACCATGAAGCGGCAAATTCATTGGAGATGTCATAATAATTTTAGCGCGGGGGAAGTTAAACACTGTCCCACCAAGGCTATCCTGTTCAATAGTAAGAAATCGCAAATCACTTTTTGCAGCTGTAAGAGTTGCAGAAATTCCTGCAGGACCCGCACCAACTATAATTACATCATATTTTACTTCGGGAGAAGGTTTCATTTTTTTGATGCAATTCTCCATTGCTTGCTTCCCCTGTTCAACAGCATTTTTAATTAATCCCATTCCTCCAAGCTCACCAGCAATAAATAATCCCGGGATGTTAGTTTCAAACTCAGGACTTACATGAGGAAGATCAACCCCTCTCTGTTCAGTCCCTATACAAAGGGTTATTGCCTGAACGGGACATGCATGAAAGCAGGCGCCATGACCTACACAACGGGAAGCATTTATCGTTTGTGCTTTACCATTTACTAACCCAAGAATATCTTTTTCAGGGCAAGCTTTTACACAAGCTCCGCTTCCAATGCAGGTATCAGGGTCAATTACAGGATGCAATGAAACAGGTTCATGAAACCCCAGCTCTTTTGCTTTTTCAATTTTAGAAGTAGTTTCTTTTGAACTTTTTCTATGCCTAACGAGATATGATATTACAACAATAGCCGCAAAACCAATTACTAATCCATATAAAACAATCTGCTCAATCAGAACTTCCATTATTTTTTACTCCATGTTTAACCCTCATACAAAATCTTATAATTTCTTTAAAGAGCTTTCTGCGAGTTCTGATGTTTCGGAACCCGGATATTTTTTAACAAGATTCTCCCAGTAATTTTTCGCTTTAACTTTATCGCCGCTTGCTGCAGCTATTGCACCAAGGTTATACATAGCCTGTGTGTTATCCGGTTCGTATAAAAGTACTTTTTCAATAACATCTCTGGCTTTTTCAAAATTCTTTTTGTTATAATAAATATACGCTAAAGAGAAAAGTACATCCGTTCTTCTCGGATTAATATTTAAAATATTATAGTAATAAATTATTGCTTCATCAGGATGATGTGCATTTGCAAGAAGATCGGCATACTCTTTCATCTTCAAAGTGTCTTTAGGATTTTCATCAACAGCTTTTTTAAGTATCTCAAGTTGATGCTTTATTTCGACTGATACATTCTCTTTTCCCGGAGGAATCTGGTTAGGATTTTTTAATCCTTTGTGAATATCATCCTCGGGCATTTGATTCATATTTATATTTTCCTGAACATCGGAATTATTCTTTGAAGTGAAAAAAACAAGGAATACTATCGCAAGAATTACAATGCTACCATATAAATAAACGGGTTTAATTTTCATTATTTTTCTCCTAAAAAATCCATTTATAACCAAAAATAATTGTTACCGCAACATGAATAATCATAATGACAAACATAGTAATAGCAAAAGGTAAATGCACAATGTGCCAGTATTTGAATAATCTTTGCATCGTTCTTAATAATGTAATTCTTCTAGAAAGAATCATTTTAGATTTAGCAAGCTTAATTATTTCTTTAACTTTTATTTTTGAGATACTGGAGTTGTGCATTTCTTGTTTTAGCTTGTTAATATTTGATCTTACATTAAAAAAATCTTTAACAGAATACAATATGCTTTGGCCGAATGTAATATCCCTTTTATAATCAATATTGGTCAACTGGTCTATTCTCAAGGCAATCTCCTCTCCTTTTATCAACTCATATGAAAGCCTGTTTGAAATATCATTACTCATTTCATTGAGCTGTTTTATATCAAGTTCATTTCCCTGGATTGTTCTAGGAATCTGAATATAAATGAATCGTCCGATTACCCCGCTAAAAACAACGGCGGTCATACTCCAAAAACTAACGGCAACAATTCCACCAAACTTGAATGATGTATGATATAAAACTAACAGAGGTCCAACTGTGCAAAGGAAAATGTGAAACTCCAGCCAATACTTCAAATAACCTATATTGAAAAATCTTCTTACTCTTTTACGGATCATATACAAAGCCACACCAAAGATCATCATAACGGTACCAAGAATTCCCAACCCATGCCCAAGAGTTCCACTTGGTTTTAAGATGGTATGATTTTCCTGAAAGAATCGTTCCTCTTCGGACGAAGTATAATAATTATAACCATTCACAGATAGAAGGATTACAACGATTATTCCTATTAAAAAGAAGGAACCGACAAACAAACGATGCAAATTCTTTGTCATAGTCAAAAACTAAATTAAAAAATATTCTTTCGCAGGAAATAGTAAAGATGTTTCCCCCGATAAGGACAAATCGGATGGATTTTTGATATCAACAATTGATATATAAACTATTCAACAACTTCACTTAAGGTTGTATACTTTGTAGAATTTTCTTTTACCATATCACTTAATTTACTCAACAAAATACCGATTCTCTCAGTTTGATTATCATCAAAATTTTCATAAGCTTCATTTGAATTAAAAGTGTAGATTTCCTCGAAGTGATTTTGTTTTCCTTTTACCTCGAATATGCCGTAATTTTCCAATCCATCAACCTTAAGAAGCATTTTCAATTCTCTTGCCAGGGTAAGGTATTCTTCTCTCCTGTTTCCATCTACTTCATATTGAATTGAAAAGATAACTTTAGACATGTAAACTCCAATAATTATGAAAAAACTTTTTCTGAAATTTCCCCTTTAAATATAACTTTTGCCGGACCCGTAAGTGAAAGTTCATCTATCTCATTTTGGTTCGATATAAATTCCACAATTAATTCATCTCCGCTCCTGGTAGCTAAATTTATAGGAGAAGAAATTCCAAATTTTAAAGATGCTATTATAGCACATGCGGCAGCACCAGTTCCGCAAGCAAGTGTTTCATTTTCAACACCACGCTCGTACGTACGCATAAATACTTTACCATCTTTAATTCTGATAAAGTTCACATTTGTTCCT
>CAZECH010000158.1:0-7281 GCA_964510675.1 uncultured Ignavibacteriaceae bacterium | reverse complement strand
TTATTCCTTCCCATAAATCTTTTGAAGGTGCGATTTCTTTAGAGGATGTTTTTGCTTCGCTTATTATTATTAGTAAATCATTATAATAGCTATTACAATCGTAACAAACATCAAGATGATTTTTAATATCATCCCTCATTTCATTTATAAGATGTCCATCGGCGTAATCATTTAAATAATATTTAACTTCGCTGCATTTCATTTTTCCATTGCCTCCCTTAAAAGCTTTCTTGCTCTGTGCAATTGAGCTTCTGTTGTTCCTGAAGTGTCGGAAGAAATTCCTAAGCATATTGAATAAACACGGGAAACATTCATCCTGTAAAGTTCTTCAAGGCATTTTTATCTCCATCCCTTGCTTCACTTATCGGCAGGAATTCTTCTATATTGCCCTCGATATATTCTTTATTCTTATGCAAAAGGAAAGTCATCTTTATTCCAATTATCAATAACTGAGATGCCGGCAGCAGGAGTATAGTTTAAAAAGAATTCAATATCAATTCGGTTTTTTAATATTGCGTATCAATTTAAAACAACAGAAAGATTTTTTATAAGGTTCTTTAAAGACATATTGATTGGAATTTAATTAAATATTATATAGCAACATCTAAATTATATTTTCAAAATATTCAAGAGGAGAAAGTAAATGTCTTCAGCAAAAAAAATTGGGTGGACGGGGTTCTTAACCGGTTTCGCACTCGGAAGCGTTGTATCAATACTTTTAACTACTAAGGGTGGAAAGGAATTAAAAACAGAATTAAAAGATGACTTTTGGGATATTCTGAAGAAAGGCGATGAGATAAAAAATCTTGTGCTTAAAAAAGCTAAAGATTTTAAATCCGATCTTATTGATAGAAGTCAGAAATTTATTGATTCGTCCAAGAAATTTGCAGACGGCAGGTATGCAGGAACAATTGAATCACTTGAAAATGAATATTACAGTATTAAGTATGCAATTAATTCTGCTTTGGATAATTACAAAAAAAATCCCCGCACTAATTCTTTATATCTGGAAGATGATGATCTTTCTATTGATTTTGAAGATGAAACTTTACCTAAATTTGTTGGGATGAGAAAACAAAGAAGATAAGGATTTGTTAATCCTACTTTTAATAGTGTAACAATCAATTAGGATTACAACTAAGAATCCCGATTATGATTTTCCATAATGTGATTCCTGAAGGATTATCTCACAAATAACTTAACACCTTGGATCTCTTCTGTTCCTTAAAATTTTTATAATGGTAACATACAGGGTATAAGCCAATAATAACAACGAACCATACCAGGTAAACAACAAATAATGGGTAACCCCATTTAACTTCCCAAAAGAACGGGTAGCTGCCAAACATAAAAGCGGGATCTACTCCGGTTGCATTTGCAGTAAGAACAGCGAGAAGGTGAATGACCGGCACATGCAATAAGTAATAAAACATTGGAACACGTCCAAAAACAATGAAGAAGGATTTATCAAGTTCTTTCGCTACTTCAAGAAAAGAGAGCAACAAGATAGCAGGCCCTAATGTCATTAAAAGATAAAGAAGAGATGGGGGATATTTTGTTGTATCTATAAAATCAAGTAATGTGAAAATAAAATTTTTCTGTGTAGTCCATTTGTTGGAATCACCATAAATATCGATTAATCTTATTAAGATAAAAGCGGTTATTAGACTTAATCCTAACCACAATAAAATCCTTTTTCTTTTTTCAGCTTCAAGCTGATATAAAGCACCAAAGCAATATCCTGCTGCCATTACTCCAATCCACGGAATAAGCGGGTATCCAGCAAAAAAGTGAAAATCATTGCCCAGATTAATTACATCACTATAATGAAGAATATTCCAAAGCCACGAAAACATACCGAATTGTTCGGGTGTTATACCATCTAAAAGATTGTGAGTGAAAATCATTATTATACTAAAAGCAGCAATTGCTTTAAGCGGAAAATGAATTAGAAATGATAAAATGATCATTGACCAGCCAAGTGCCCAGATAACTTGCCCTACTAAAAATGAATAATCAAATCCGAATGTCCAGCCTAATCTTACAAGAGTAAATTCCAGAATGATCAGCCATAAGCCTCTTGATAAAAGAAATTTTGTAACATCTGTTTTTGATTTTCCCCTTCCCATTGAGAGAAAAGCTCCTGTTCCGGCAAGAAACACAAAAACGGGTGCGCAGAAATGAGTTACCCATCTTGTAAGGAATAAAGCAGCACTAGTTTGTTCAAGATCAAGGGGGTCAAACCGGACATTTGTAAAATAATCTCTAACATGATCAAGAGCCATTAAAACCATAATCAATCCCCGGAGAAAATCAATTGAATCAAATCTCGGTTTTATAACTGTTGATACAGTTTTGACTGATCTTATTTTTATTTCTTCATCTGAAGCAACAAGCACGTCTTTGAACATAAAAAACCTCCGGCGGTAGGATTTTTATATTAGCATTAACCAATGCTGATAGTTATTTATGATGAATAGGTGATCTTTAATTCTTGGGAGACAAATCTAATTCAGAAAAGTTTAAATTCAAAGTGTTAACATTAGGCAATTATTAACTTATAACTTTTCTCATAACAGGTCTTGTTTCACTTCTTCGTGCGACTTCCTTAAAACCAGCTTTCAGGAAGGCAGAGGCAATACCGGTGTAGATGAAAACCGGTGCGGTTTCTTTTTTGGGTTCAACAGGATAACCTTCAACTATTTTTGCTCCATGTAATTTTGCAAAAACAGTTGCTTCTTTAATTAAGTCAATAGTTAGACCAAGCTTCCTGTATTTACTTTGGACATAAAAACAAACGATTGACCATACCGGCTTTTTATCAACAGGTTGTAATATTCTTGAGTTTTGTAATACAGGATAATTCTCTCTTGGCTGAATTGCACACCATCCAATGGGGATGTTTCCATTATAAGCGAGAATGCCGGGAGGAATTTTTCCATTAACAATTTTTTTAAAATATTTTTTTGTTCCACCACTCTTTCTCAGCCTGTCATATTCAGATCTTTTTAACATCCAGTAAGTGCACCAACATCCGGCACAAGCTCCTTTAGGCCCAAATAGCTTTTCAAAATCTTTCCATCTATCCGGAGTTAAAGGATGAAAAGTGAATTGAGTTTCTTTCATTTCCTGTTTCTTTCAATTATTTCATAAACAGGTTTGTTATCACCAAAGACCTGCCATTCTTTTATCTTCCCGTCTTCAACTAACGCTCTCCAGGCTGCATTAATTTCCCAATGGTTTTCTCCGACTTCTTCTTTTGATAATGAATATGTTCCGCTTGCTTTACCTGTAAACATAACTTTGTTTTCATTATCATAAATTTCATCGAGATCGATTTTATAATCAGGAAACATACTGAGATAGTTCATCCAGCCTTTTAGCATCACTTCTTTCCCTCTGAAAACATTTCCAATACTATCTGTAAACTTGTGATCTTCCGAGATCATTTCAGAGATTAAATCCACATTGCCATTATTGATTGCGGTAATAAACCTGATTACAGCTTCAATAGATTCAGATAGCATTTTTATTCCGGGTAATATTCTTCTAAGAAAAACTGTTCAACAAGATATTTTTCTTTCCAGTTTTTATTAATGCGGTCTAGAAGAATTCCTTCTCCCGCGCCAAATGAATAAAAGCAAATTCTGCCATTATCTTTTAAACTGAACGCCTTAAGCTGATTAAAAATATTTTCTCTCAATTCATCTGCAACTTCATAGAAAGGTTTATAATCTTTAAAATCCTTTAATTCTGCAGAAGGTTCAAAGTGAGAGATCATATCTGCTAATTTATATTCTGTATATCTGGCAATACCTTCCTGCCAAAGCTGAAATGAGAAATATTTATAATCTTTTTCATCAAGCAATTCTTTAAAAATTTTTCTTTCTTCCAAATAGGTAGACAAATCCCTGTTAAACAGTCGGCTGTCGGGTGGAAATGGAATTAGTAATTTTAATAAAACCCCTGTTAAAATTTCATACTGCCTGTTTATTTTTTCATCTTCATAAGGGAAAGGATAATTAAGCATCCACATCCCTGATTCATCACCGCCGGAGAGATTAAGCTCATTTACACCCGAATAATAATCAGCCTGAGAATATTGCAGCTGATGAAAATGTTCATGAAGAATTGTAATTATCCAATCTGAAGAAGACTTCCCGGTATTTTCAGGTATCCCCATAACTATTGTTGATAAACCATTGACTGCAGGAAATGTAGCAAGCAGATTTGTATTAAAAGTTTTGTGTCTGTAGTAAATATTGCTTTTTAATAGTGAGTCAAATCCAACTGATTTAAAATCATTTGAGGGATTTGGGTGATTGATTAAAAATTCATTCTCATCATAAATTAAAAGTAAAGCAAAAGGAGCTTTGTCCCAGTCTTTCCATAATTTGTTTCCATAATGTTCGGCAATTCTGAAAGCCTCAGCGATTCTTATTTTATCTTCAAGCCTGATATCAGGAATTGTATCTGATTTAATAAGAAAAAGCAAAAGAAAAAAAATAAAAGGTATTCCTGTCATTAATGCATCAATAACTTAGTTTGAATTTTGAGTAAGCTTAACTTAATTAATAATAGGTTTTTCGTCAAAACAATTAATATATGCGGCAATTTATAGTGGTTAATAAGAATAAAACTCCTTACTTTTACGGGAAATATTTTAAGCTGCATTTAATTTTAATGATTATTGTCACTATAATCGTACATATCAATAATCTGCAAATCATTACTTATCTCTTAAGGAGGAATAATGTTTAAAGGACATCCAAGAGGATTATACGTTTTATTTTTTACTGAGATGTGGGAGCGTTTTGGCTTCTATATAACTATTTCAATTTTTGTTTTTTACTTAGGAGAAAATTTCGGATGGGACCCTGCCCAGGTTACAAATGTTTATGGAATCTTTATTGCATTTGTTTATTTCACTCCCATACTTGGCGGATGGATTGCAGATAATTTTCTTGGATATGGTAAATCAATAATTGTCGGGGCAATAATTCTTGGAACCGGTTATGCTATTATGGCTGTTCCAACTGAAACTCCTGGTCTTGTATATGTTGCTATTGCTATAGTATGCCTTGGAAACGGTCTCTTCAAAGCAAATATCTCTGTGCTTGTAGGAAATTTATATGCTCATTCTCAAGGCTCATTAAAGGATGCGGGCTACAATATTTTTTATATGGGAATAAACATCGGGGCTTTTTATGCACCTATTGCTGCTGCGGGTATACGAAATTTCTTTGTAGAAAATTATGGTGCTACTCTTGCTGAAGGTTATAATGCAGCATTTGGTGTGGCTTCTTTAGGAATGCTTATGTCTATTCTTATCTTTACAATTTTCAGAAAATATTATTCGGAAGCTGATTACCGTTCAAAAGAACGGGTTAATGTAAATGTAGATTTGCAACTCTCAAAAGGGCAGGAAAAAGAGAGAGTAATCGCACTGCTGATAGTATTCGCAATTGTAATCTTCTTCTGGATGTCTTTCCATCAGAATGGTGCCGCATTATCTTTATTTGCAAGAGATTATACTCATAACGTGGTGGGTAAGTTTACATTTGCTCTTTTCGATGTCTTAGGACTTCATTCAATAATTGCTATTCTTCTTGGAACGGCAGCATTAATTAAATCAAAAACATCTAAAGCAAAAATGATAGGAGGCTTTTTCGCATTGCTGGGGTTAATCATATTAATAATACGATTAAACACATACCCGGAAACAAATCAAATTGAACCAGAAAGATTTTTTTCATTTAATGCAATGTTTATTGTACTTCTGACTCCTCTTATTGTAAGCTACTTTGCCGCATTAAACAGGAAAGGCAAAGAGCCTTCATCTCCCGCCAAAATAGGTATTGGTATGCTACTAACCGGGCTTTCTTTCCTGGTTATGGTTATTGCTTCAACCGGGCTGCCAGCAGTTTATACTCTTGATGGAGTATCGCCGGTTACAGTATCACCTTTCTGGTTAATATCAACTTATTTTGGTTTAACACTTGCAGAACTTCATTTAAGCCCGATGGGACTTTCATTTGTTTCCAAAGTTGCACCTGCTAAAATAAAAGGACTGCTTATGGGAGGTTGGTTTGGTGCAACTGCTGCCGGAAATTATTTATCCGGTTTTGTAGGCAGGTTTTATCAGAATTGGGAGGTATGGCAATTCTTTTTGCTTCTGGTTATTACATCTCTGCTTGCGGCAGGTATGGTTCGCATTTTCTTAAAGAAACTTAAGTACGCAACGAGATAGGTGTTTTTGTTTTTACATTTTTGAAGAAGAATTTTTGTGAAAATTTATTAATGAGAAGTTTGTGCAGGTTTAGCCTGCACTGCTTAAATAAAATCACAACCTGAAAGTTGCTATTACAGCTTCATTACGAAGATTATACATTTCACTCACCAAAATAACATCACTGAATCCTTTTTACTAAATCTGTATCGTATAGGGCAACAATTACATATTTCTTTTATAGAAGTTAATAATGAACAACAAAAAATATTTACGGAATTTAATTGTAATATCAATTGGTGCATTAGGCGGCTATTTATATTACAATTTTATAGGATGTACCGGAAGTTGTGTTATAACAGGAAATCCGTTTGTTAGCACATTATATGGTGCAGCAATCGGGCTTATATTTACAGATTTTAAATCACTAAAAAAGAAAGTGGGAAAAAATGAAAACTAACATGGGAGTCGCAGACAGAGCAATAAGGTTATTGCTTGTTGCGTTAGTTGCTATACTTTATTTTACAGATAACATAACGGGGACGGCGGCAATTATTCTGGGAATTTTAGCTGTTGTTTTTATGTTTACAAGTTTCACCGGGTTTTGCCCCCTATATTATCCATTTAAAATAACATCAATAGGAAAAAAGAAATAACATGATGAACTACGGATTCTCAAAAACAGTTAACTTGCCCTACGATGAAGCTGTTGAAAAAGTTACAGCCGAACTTAAGAAAGAAGGTTTCGGCGTTCTCACATCAATTGATGTTAAAGATACTTTGAAAAAAAAGATTGATGTAGATTTTAAAAAGTATATAATACTTGGAGCTTGCAATCCTCAAATAGCACACAAAGCTTTGCAAAAAGAAGAACAGCTTGGTTTGCTTTTGCCCTGCAATGTTGTGGTTTATGAAAAAGAAAACAAAACAGTTATATCTGTTTTCGATCCTATGTTGATTACAAAGGTTATAGATAATGAAGAATTAAAACCTATTGCTGAAGAAGTAAAAGCAAAAATTCACGCAGCAACATTTGAAAAATGTAAAGAAGT
>CAZECH010000157.1:0-7282 GCA_964510675.1 uncultured Ignavibacteriaceae bacterium | reverse complement strand
TGCAAACAGATGACTTCAATTATTTTAATTTGCCAACTGTCAACTGAAAACTGCAAACTGATGACTTCAATTATTTTAATTTGCTAATTGCCAACTGCCAACTGCAAACAGATGACTTCAATTATTTTAATTTGCTAATTGCTAACTGAAAACTGCAAACTGATGACTTCAATTATTTTAATTTGCCAACTGTCAACTGAAAACTGCCAACTGTTATTGCTTCCACTCAACAAGCATCTTCTTCATATTATCAAAATCAAACGGTGCATTTTCCATCTTTGAGCCGTAATCAATTGCTTTTTCCATAGTGGCAATTGCTTCATCTTTTTTATCCATCTTTGCAAGGTATTGAGCTTTGATTCTTGTATTCCAGTAATTCTCATTAATTAAAAGCGAAGCCTGAACCCATTTATACCCTTCTTCCATATTCACATTGTTCTGCAGGCAGTAAGATGCAGCGTTATTAAGCTGTCCCCAGTTGAATCCTGTTCTTGCACTCTGAAGTACGAGTTCCTGAGTATTAACATCAACATTAAAAGTAACTTTTAGCTTTTCCCAGATAAGATTTACATTTGCAGAATTCTCCGTGATATCTGTTATTGTGAACATCATCCTTTCTGTGAATGCAGCATCTTCCGGTTTTACTTTTATTCTGAGAGCTTCTTTCTTTTCATCAAAAGCGGAAGAACCATCAACTTCTGTATCTTTGCTGAATATAATTTCCCACTCGCTCATACCGGGAATAGTGTGAAACCCATATGTTCCTGCGGGCAATTCGTTTCCATTAACTTTAACCGGATCACTGAATGTTATCGTTGTTGCTTCATTAGCACCGGTTCTCCATATCTCGCCAAACGGAACAAGTTCTCCCCAGATTTTTCTTGCATTAACTCTTGGTGAACTGTAATCAACAGTAATTTTTGTAATTCCAACATATTGGGAAACAGTTGCATCAGGACTCGGTCTTGGTGTTCTGAAATCCTGTGCCTCAGCAGTTAATAGAAGAGTAAAAGCAGCAATTATGAAAAAGAAATATTTACGCATAACACACCTTTCTTTTGTTTATCAGCGTTAATGATTGTTGAATGAATGGCTTAAAAGTTGTTTCCAAGTTAACGATTGTTAATTATTAATTCAATTCTAAATGATAAAAAATAACCGGATCGAAATTGATAAAGCTGTCGCCTACGGCAGGTTTGATGAACTTAAAAGATGGATACCTTCTGCTGTAATGCTTCCTGTCATGATCTGGTTTGTTTTGAACAGGGGGGAATACGGGCTTATTGATAATGCTGATCTTGTAATTCATGAAGCCGGGCATTTCTTCTTTATGTTCTTTGGTAAATTTATTTATACTGCCGGCGGTACTTTAATGCAGGTTATCCTTCCATCAATTATTGCCTGGTATTTTTTAAGCCATAATTACAGGACAGGTGTTCAGTTTTCTCTTCTCTGGCTTGGACAAAATTTTATAAACATAAGTGTTTATGCTGCAGATGCCCGTGCACAAAGACTTCCTTTGCTTGGCGGAAACAAAGTCTATCATGACTGGCATTATCTGTTGGGAGAATTAAATATTCTATCCCTCGATTCCGAAGTTGGATATTTCTTTTTTGGTGTTGCAATTATAATCTTCATTTTTACCCTCTTATTACCTCTCTTAATTCGTAACTAATTACTAATTTAGCTGCTGAAAAAAATTAAGGTTTGATGAAAAAATATTTTTTATTTGCATTGCTGTATATTTCCATTGCTTTGGCGCAGGGAGATCCTTTAAAAACATATTTTCCCAATGGTAAAGTTGAATCTGAAATAAGTTATAATGGTTCAATCAGGGAAGGGGAAGCCAAATTTTATTTTGAGGATGGAACTCTGAAAGAAGAAAGGCTTTATGTTAACGGCAGAGTTGAAGGACTTGTTAAAACGTATCATCCTAATGGAAAATTAAAAGAGCTGATCAATATAGAAGATGGAAAAAGAGAAGGTCCTACTTCAATCTTTGATGAAGGAGGAAATTATGTTAAAGATATTCTTTTTGAAGAAGGTATACAGGTTGTTGAAAGAAAAAATCCTTATATAATAGAAGAACCTGAAATTGAGATTGTACAAAACAACACCATGCCAATAGTAGTTGCCGATCCCGAAAAAAAAGAAAAACAACAGAACTATGAAATGCCTCCTCTGCAGGAAGAAGATAATATGGGAGATGATCCGGCAATTTTCAAAACTGTTGAGGTAATGCCTGAACCTGTTGGTGGCTCTGAATCAATAAAAAAGAAACTCATTTATCCTGATAAGGCAAAGGAAGATGGAATACAGGGAATTGTTGAAGTTGAAATTGTTGTTGATGAATTCGGCGAAGTTCAGAAAGCTGATGTTGTAAAAGGGATCGGGCATGGATGCGATGAATCAGCACAGATTGCTGTTTACTATACAAAGTTTAAACCCGGTTTGCAAAGAGGAAAACCTGTTAAAGTTCAATTCATTTTACCGGTTGAATTCAAAATTTTCGATCGCCCGGAAAAAGATTAATTGTCGCCCTGAACTAAATGGAGATGCTGAAACAAGTTCAGCATGACAACAGAAGTACCGTCATTCCGAATTTATTTCGGAATCCTTATTTATAAACAATACTAAACCCAAAACCTGATAAAATATTAATCAGCTCCTTCTGCTTTTTGGGTATTACAACTGTATAATTTGCAAACTCATATCTTAAGTGATAATCCTTTCTTAACTGATCAAAATATTTTCCTGCTTCATCCTTTTTGTCATTTAAGATTTTCCTGAGATTGATATCATCTTTTCTGATTTCATAAATTTTGCTGAAAATTTTCTGCAAAGATTCTTCTATACTTCCTAAATCATTTATTTCGATTATTGAGTTATCGACTTTCACTTTAGGTACAGAATATTTTTCTTCCTTATTCAGGTATCTGCATAATGCAGAGTACATCATCATCGTTCCATTAATTTTTCCTTCATAAGAATAGCCGGCAATATGCGGCGTTCCGATAAATATTTTTTGAAGCAGGGAAGAGTTAATATCAGGCTCGTTTTCCCACACATCCAGGATTACCGTAAGATTTTTCTTATTAATTGTTTTTAGCAGGGCTTCGTTGTCAATTACACTTCCGCGGGAACTATTAATAAGAATGGTATTGTCCTTCAATTGGTTTAATCTTTCATAATCAAACAGATGATATGTCTTATCAATTCCTTCTTTATTTAGTGGAACATGCAGAGTAATAATATCTGCTTCTAGTGCTTCACCGAGTGCTTTGTAAACATCTTTGCCGGTTTTTCTTTTTAACGGGGGATCGTTAAGTATTGTTCTGATTCCCAATGCATTTGCAGCGTTTGCAACTTTACTTCCTACATTCCCAACACCTACTATTCCAATAGAAAGATCTTTAAATTTCATTTTTTTTTCTGTAAGAATTTCTGTTAAAGCATTAAAGACGTATTCTTTAACGGCATTTGCATTACAGCCTGCAGCATCGGCAAAGGTGATGTTATTATCTTTTAAATATTCAAGATCGATATGGTCTTTCCCTATTGTGGCTGTGCCAACAAACTTTACCTTACTTCCTTCCAAAAGATTTTTATCAACTTTTGTTATTGAGCGGATAATAAGAATGTCTGAATCTTTCAATGAAGCTGAAGTAATTTTTCTTCCATGCAGAAGAGTTACCTCACCCAATCCTGAGAAAGCTTCTTTAGCATAAGCAATATTTTCATCAACAGTAATTTTTAGCATAATTTATTTCTGAATGTAAAATTGTTTTTTCAAGTATTAAAATTTATTTTTTGAAAACATTTCATATATCTTTATAACTGAAGATGTAAAATTAAAAAATATTCTTCTCATTCTAGCCAAAGGAGTTAAGGATGCTAAGTCAGTTGCTTCAGCCGGAAATAAGGGCGCTTCTTGATGCCCGTGATCTTGGCACCTTGAAAGAAGTTTTAAGTGACTGGACTCCTGCCGATATAGCAGAGTTACTATCCGATCTTCCCGAGCATGAACAGGCACTGATCTTCCGTATACTTCCAAGAGATCTTGCAGCAGATGTGTTTGAGTATATTGATTTTGATATGCAGGAAAGCCTTTTAAAAGGGCTTGGTAAAGAGGAAGTCGCGGCTATTCTTAATGAAATGTCCCCCGATGACAGAACAGCTTTACTTGAAGACCTTCCCGGTTCTGTAGCAAGACAAATGATTACTCTTCTTTCGGCAGAAGAAAGAAAAGTTGCGGTTAAGCTTTTAGGCTACCCGGAGGAAAGCATCGGCCGTTTAATGACTCCGGACTATATTGCCGTAAAACCGGAATGGACACTGGCTGAGGTTTTAGATCATATAAGAAAATATGGAAAAGACAGCGAAACTCTTAATATTGTTTATGTTGTGGATGAGAAAGGGAAATTAGTTGATGATATGAAAATCAGGGATATTATTCTTGCACCCCCTGAAAGTAAAGTTATTGATATTATGGATGAAAACTTTGTTGCATTACATGTAACAGACGACCAGGAAAGTGCAGTAGAAGTTTTTAAGAAGTATGACCGTGTTGCTTTACCTGTGGTTGATGCAATGGGTTTGTTAATCGGAATTGTAACCGTAGATGACGTCTTTGATATTGCTGAAGAAGAGGCCACAGAAGATATTCATAAGTTGGCTGCTGTTGAAGCACTCGATGAACCGTATTCTACTATTCCCATTTTCAGCATGGTAAAGAAAAGGGCAGTATGGCTTACAATCCTGTTCATCGGAGAAATTATGACTGCGATTGCAATGGGACATTTTGAAGAAGAGTTAAGCAAGGCCGTTGTTCTTTCCATTTTTATTCCGCTTATTATTTCAAGCGGAGGTAATTCGGGTTCACAAGCCGCAACTCTTGTAATCCGTGCAATGGCATTAGGTGAAATAACTCTTAAGGACTGGTGGTTGATTATGCGAAGAGAAGTTATGTCCGGCTTTTCACTCGGCTGCATACTTGGTGCGATAGGATTTTTCCAGGTTGCTGCACTTGCCAATTTTACAGGCTCAATTGGTGCTCATTGGATTCTTGTCGGGTTAACCGTTGGTTTTTCTTTGGTTGGAATTGTTTTATGGGGAACTCTTTCAGGTTCCATGCTGCCATTCATTTTAAAAAGGCTTGGAGCCGATCCAGCAACTTCATCCGCACCTCTTGTTGCCACAATGGTTGATGTTACAGGACTTATCATCTACTTCAGTGTTGCTATTTTAATCTTAGGCGGAACACTGCTTTAACCTTTATTCCTTCTGCAAGTATGTCTCAGAATTTTATTAAATTACCAATATCTTTAACTTTCAAATGAACATGAATCACTGTTTTGTAAAACAGTAATAAGATTCATTTAAGAATTTAATTTAATTTGTAAAAATTAAACCCGGAACAAAACCTTCCTGAAATTAAGTCGCTTTTTAATATAATTGTGACTTACCGGGCGAAGCTGTATTTAATAAAATTTTCAGACTTTTTTATTAGTCTGAATTGTTATAGCAGCGTTGAATAGATTTCGATGTACCAAATAACTAACTTTAATACTTAAAACAATCTGGAAAAAATAATTTGAAAAAAATCATCTCTGTAGTTGGTGCAAGACCAAACTTTATGAAAGTTGCACCAATTCATCGTGCATTCCTAAAATATAAAGACAAAGTAAATCATCTTATCTGTCATACCGGCCAGCATTATGACGAGAAGATGTCTAAAGTATTTTTTGAAGATTTAGAAATGCCCCATCCGGATTTTTATCTTGGTGTTGGTTCCGGTTCGCATGCTGAGCAAACTGCAAAAGTAATGATTGAATTTGAAAAAATTCTTCTTGCCGAAAAACCGGAATTAATAATTGTTGTGGGAGATGTTAATTCAACTATTGCCTGCACACTTGTCGCCTCAAAGCTGAATATTAAAACAGCGCATGTTGAAGCCGGGCTGAGAAGCTTTGACCGTACAATGCCTGAAGAGATAAACAGGCTTTTAACAGATGCTATTTCAGATTATCTCTTTGTTTCAGAGGAAAGCGGGCTGATCAATCTGAAAAAAGAAGGAGTTGATGAAAACAAAATCTTTTTCGTCGGTAATGTTATGATTGATAGTCTTATTCATCACCTTGCTAAATCAGAGTCATCAAATGTCTTGAAAGAATTTGATCTTGAACCGGGGAAATTTGTCCTGGTTACTCTTCACCGTCCTTCAAATGTTGATTCGGAAGATTTTGCAAAAGAGCTTCTTCATCTTTTCAATACCATTTCCGAAAAGAGAAAAATACTATTTCCTGTCCATCCCAGGACAAAGAAGAACTTCTTCAATTTCGGGTTCAAAGCAGAAAATGACAGAATATTATTAACAGACCCGATAGGCTATATTGATTTTCTTTCCTTAACGAAGAATGCAGAATTAATTATAACCGACAGCGGCGGTATTCAGGAAGAAAGCACATACCTTGGTGTTCAATGTATAACGGTCAGAGATAATACGGAAAGGCCTGTTACCGTTAGTGCCGGGACAAATCATCTCGTCGGTACAGATCTTAAGGAAGTTAAAAATGTTGCTCTCAATATTCTTAACGGGAATAAAAAGAAGGGAAAAATTCCCCATCTCTGGGATGGTAAAACAGCCCAAAGAATAGCTGAAATACTTGTTAAGAAAATTACTTGAGAATTACTGGTCAGTGATTAAGTCGAATTTAAGGGTTGAGTAGAGTCGAACAAGGATATTAAAATTGGTTCCCAATCTCATCTCTATTCCTCATTAAATATAATTGTTAAATAATATAAAAGTATCTTCCGTTCTTAAAGTACTTATACCTCTTGCAGCAGCAGCGGTTATTAGCAGGACTTTCTCAATCACAAGCTATTTTTATTATCTGCTGCCGCTTCTTTTTATTATAGTTCTGGCTATTGGTTATAAGGAAATATTAAAAAGCAAAACGCTGAAAACTTTGTCCCTGTTTCTTTTTTTATTCGGATTCTGGTGTATTGTAACTTCTCTCTGGTCGGATTATCCTTTGATTACCCTTTCGCGCTCAGCATATTTTATTTTTATTTCTGCCTGCTCAGTTCTTTGCGGCTATTTGTGGTTTAAGGCAGATTCAGGTTTGCTTTCATTTCTTCTCCCGGCAAATATTATTGTAATTGTTCTAAGTATTTTTTCTTTGATAACAAATATTCCTGCCGATAGCTGGACAGGCGGGCATGGGAAAGGATTTATGGGTTTTGCGGGACATCAGAATACTCTTGCAAGCGCCATCCTTTT
>CAZECH010000156.1:0-7283 GCA_964510675.1 uncultured Ignavibacteriaceae bacterium | reverse complement strand
TTACTTAAAAGTATGGAACCTTATTCTAACTTCATTCTTAGTACAGGATGCGATCTTCCCCTGTAAACTCCCATTGAAAACATTTATGCTTTAATGGATGCCGGTAAAAATTATAAAATGAATTTATAAAATTTATATAAAAATGATTTTAAGAATTTAAAACTAAGATGGATTTTACATGAAAAAATTAATTTTGCTTTTCTTCACTTCAATTTTCTTTAATATTTTTCTTAATGCTGAAAATGGATACAGACTCTGGCTTCGTTACGATTTAATATCCGATCAAAAAATATTAGAAAACTATCAAGGAACCATAAACAGTATTTTAACTGAATATAATTCCCCAACTATGGATATTGCTGCTACTGAATTCCAAACAGGTTTGGAAGGATTGCTTGGTATTCAAATTTCAAAATCATCAACTATCAATCATGATGGAACTATTATTCTTGGGACAAATGAAAAATCAGAAATAATAAATTCTATTATTACACAAAGTGAATTTGAAAAAATCAATGATGAAGGTTTTATAATTAAAACTGCTGATTATAATGATAAAGAAGTAATTATAATTTCGGGCAAAAAAGATATTGGTGTTTTATATGGAGTTTTTCATTTTTTAAGATTACTTCAGACTCATTCGGATATAGAAAACCTTTCAATTATAAGCTCACCAAAAGTAAAGCTGAGACTTCTTAATCATTGGGATAATTTAGACAGGACAATAGAACGAGGTTATGCCGGTTTTTCTATATGGGACTGGCATAGGCTTCCTGGTTATATTGATCCTAGATATATTGATTACGCAAGGGCAAATGCCAGTATTGGAATAAACGGAACTGCAATAACAAGTGTAAATGCTAATGCTTTGGTTCTTACTCATGATTATCTGCTGAAAGTTAAAGCACTTGCAGATATTTTTCGTCCATATGGAATTAGAGTTTATCTTACAGCAAGGTTTAGCGCTCCTATTGAAATCGGCGGTTTAAAAACTGCAGATCCACTTAATACTGAAGTTAAAAATTGGTGGAAAGAAAAAGCAAAGGAAATTTACAGTCTTATACCTGACTTTGGAGGCTTTTTAGTTAAAGCCAATTCAGAAGGTCAGCCTGGTCCGCAGGATTATGGAAGGAGTCATCTTGAGGGTGCAAATATGCTGGCAGAAGCATTACTTCCTTTTAATGGTGTAGTAATGTGGCGGGCATTTGTTTATCATAATGAGGACCCTGAAGATAGAGCCAAGCAGGCGTATAATGAGTTTAAACCTTATGATGGAAAATTTTTAAAGAATGTTTTTATACAAATAAAAAACGGACCAATAGATTTTCAGCCTCGTGAACCTTTCCATCCTTTGTTTGGAGCAATGCCTGAAACTCCTTTGATGATGGAGTTTCAGATTACGCAGGAATATTTAGGACAGGCAACAACCTTAACTTATTTAGCTCCTATGTATAAGGAATGTCTTGAAACTGATACTTATGCAGAAGGAAAAGGATCAACCGTAGCAAAAATAATAGATGGCAGTCTTGATGATCATTCCTTAACTGGAATTGCTGGTGTATCGAACATTGGAACCGATTGTAACTGGACAGGGCATGTTTTTGGTCAGTCAAACTGGTATGCGTTCGGACGATTAGCATGGAATCATGAACTTACATCAGAGAAAATTGCTGATGAATGGATTAAAATGACTTTTTCTAATGATCCGGAATTCGTAAATAAAGTTTCAGCTATTATGCTTTCATCTCGCGAAACGGTGGTTAATTATATGACACCTCTAGGATTACATCATTTAATGGGGTGGGATCATCATTATGGACCGGGACCCTGGATAAAAGATAAGCAGCGTACTGATTGGACTTCTGTTTATTACCATAGAGCTGACAGCATCGGGATTGGTTTTGACCGTACAGGCACCGGCAGTGGAGCTGTTAATCATTATTATCCTGAGGTTGCAGAGAAGTTTTCTTCGCTTGATAATTGTCCGGAAGAATATCTTCTCTGGTTTCATCATATAGATTGGAATTACAAATTGAAATCCGGCAGAACATCGTGGGAAGAATTATGTTACAGATATTATCAGGGTGCTCACTCCGTTGGAGAAATGATTAAAACATGGGAAGCTTTGAAAAATAAAATTGATGAAGAAAGATTTAATCATGTAAGAATGCTTTTAAACATTCAGCATAAAGAAGCTATATGGTGGAGAAATGCTTGCGTACTCTATTTCCAGACTTTTTCTAAACAGGAAATTCCGGCTGGATTAGAAAAACCCGATCATACATTAGAATATTATGAAAGCTTGAAGTTTCCTTATGCACCGGGCATTAAACCAAAGTGGGAGTAAATTTTTGAATCAATAAATAGTGCTATTAAAAATATTGGAACAGAATCCTGTATATATTTTGTAATTCAGTGGGAGTAGAAAAAATCAATATGGAAAAAGAAACTAAAAAGAAATTAAGAAGCCAGGAATGGTTTGGCGGTTCGGATAAGATGGGATTTGTCCATCGTTCATGGTTAAGAAACCAAGGATATCCTGATGATTATTTCCGCGGTCGTCCTGTAATTGGTATATGCAATACATGGTCGGAGTTAACGCCTTGCAACGGTCATTTAAGGGACTTTGCCGAAATTGTGAAAAAAGGAGTTTTGGAAGCCGGAGGTTTTCCTCTTGAATTTCCTGTTATGTCATTGGGCGAAACAATAATGCGCCCAACAACGATGCTGTTCCGTAATCTTGCAAGTATGGATGTGGAAGAATCAATTCGTGCAAATCCTATTGATGGTGTTGTGCTTTTAACTGGTTGCGATAAAACGACTCCTTCTACAATAATGGGAGCGTGCAGTGTTGATTTGCCAACAATAGTTGTTCCTGGTGGTCCAATGCTTAGTGGCAGGTTTAAAGGAGAATTTATTGGCTCCGGCTCTTTCAGTTGGACAATAAAAGAAAAACAAAAATTAAAAAGATTCTCTGAAGAAGATATGCTGGAAGCAGAAATATGTGCCGCAAGGAGTGCAGGTCATTGCAATACAATGGGAACAGCATCAACTATGGCAACTATGGTAGAAGCCTTAGGTTTAACGTTACCCGGAATGTCTTCTATTCCCGCAGTTGATTCGCGTAAAAAAGTTTTAGCACAATTATCTGGTCGAAGAATTGTAGAAATGGTAAATGAGGATTTAACTCTTTCCAAAATTCTTACAAGAAAAGCATTTGAAAATTCAATTATTGTAAATGCTGCGGTTGGAGGTTCAACAAATCTTTTAATTCATTTACTTGCAATTGCAGGAAGGATCGGTGTTGAATTAAATCTTGAAGACTTTGACAAATTAGGCAGTAAAATTCCACTGCTTGTAAATTTAATGCCTTCAGGAAAATACCTTATGGAAGATTTCTTTTATGCAGGTGGTTTGCCTGTAGTGTTTAAAGAGCTTGAAAATTTGCTGCATCACGATGTAATAACAGTTAATAGTAAATCAATAAAAGAAAATAATGCAAATGCCAAATGTTATAATTATGATGTGATTACTACTCTAGATAAACCATTTCAACAAGAAGCGGGTATTGCAGTTTTAAAAGGAAATTTATGTGAGAACGGGGCTGTAATAAAACCATCTGCAGCAACTCCAAAGTTAATGAAGCATAAAGGTAAAGCGGTAGTATTTGAAAGTATGGAAGATTATCATGCACGAATTGATGATCCTAATCTGGATATTGATGAAACTTGTGTAATTGTACTTAAAGGAGTCGGACCAAAAGGATATCCCGGTATGCCAGAAGTTGGTAATGTAGATCTTCCTGAAAAATTAATTCAAAAGGGAATAAAAGATATTGTAAGGATTTCAGATGGAAGAATGAGCGGAACGGCTTACGGAACAGTTGTGCTGCACATTTCTCCTGAGTCATCAATCGGCGGTACGCTTGCACTCGTAAAAGATGGAGATATAATTGAATTAGATGTCGCTAACCGTAAATTACATCTTGATATTTCTGATGAAGAATTGAAAAAACGAAAAGCATTGTGGGTTCAGCCTGAACCACATACCGATAGAGGATATGTAAGGCTTTATCTTGAGCATGTACAGCAGGCAGATAAAGGCTGCGATATGGACATCTTAATTGGTAAATCCGGTTCAGTTGTTAAAGGAGATTTGCATTAGTTGAAATCATTTACCGCCTGATTAAACAAACCGTTAAAACGGTTAGTAAACTTGTTTTTTCTTAGGTAACCCACGACTGTGGGCTAATAAAATCAAACTTTTATGGTAACCGTTTCAACGGTTTCTTAAATGACAAAATCAAAGTTGTTCAATTTAAGCTAAATTAAGAGTTTAAATGGTTGTAGTCTATCTCTTCATTAGTATTATTCTCATAATTCTTCTTTCAGCAAAATTTAAAATTCATCCGTTCATTGTCCTTTTCCTTGTTGCAATATTTTACGGACTGGCTGTTGGGATGCCGTTGAATACAATTGTTGGTTCGATTAACCAAGGATTCGGCGACACATTAGGAAAGATTGGTTTAATAATAGTGCTTGGAGTAATCATTGGAGCCTTTCTAGAAAACTCTGGTGCTGCATATACTTTAGCTGAAAAAGTATTGAAGATAGTAGGGAGTAAACGTGTTCCTGTTGCAATGGGAATTATTGGATACATTGTATCAATCCCTGTTTTTGCAGACAGTGGTTTTCTGCTTCTTTCACCTCTTAATAAAAGCTTATCTAAAAAAGCAAAAATTTCTCTGGCAGGCTCAGCAGTAGCATTGGGACTTGGACTCACTATTACTCACACGCTTGTGCCGCCAACTCCCGGACCGGTTGCAGCCGCGGGAATATTGAATGCAGATTTGGGATTGGTAATAATCTGGGGATTGATTATCGCTACACTCGCCTTAATTACCGGATTATTTTTTGCGGTTAAATATGTATCGAAAACTTATATTGATCCTGATCCTGAAATAAGCGATGAAGAGATAAATGAACGTTTAAAAGAAGCACCCGGATTCTTAAAATCTTCTCTGCCAATTCTTATACCTATCTTTCTAATTGTCTTGAAATCCATAGTAGTTTCTTTCGGGAAAAATATTAATGAAAATATAATCATTTTTATTTCGTTTGTTGGAGAACCCATAATTGCATTATTAATTGGAACATTTCTTTCCTTTCTTTTACCAAAAAAAATGAACCTGGAAAAAATGCTTTCCACAACAGGCTGGGTTGGAAATTCTTTAAAGGATGCTGCGTCTATTATTTTAATTACAGGAGCCGGAGGAATTTTTGGAAAAGTTTTACAGAACTCAGGAATTGCTGATGTAGTTGGACAATCATTAGCCGATTTTAATTTAAGTATATGGCTGCCGTTTCTTTTAGCAGCAGCAATAAAAACTGCACAGGGTTCTTCCACGGTTTCATTAATTACAACAGCTTCTATAATGATGCCTATGATGAGTACTTTAGGATTTGTCAGTGAAATGGAAAAAGCTATGGTTGTTATTGCCATTGGTGCAGGCTCGGCAGTTTTCTCACATGCTAACGACAGTTTCTTCTGGGTTGTTACGCAGTTATCCGGTTTAGATGTAAAATCGGGCTACAGGTTATTTAGCTTAGGAACTTTTGTATTGGGAACGTCTGCTGCTATATTCTTATTTATATTTTATTTAATAGTTATATGAGAATTAGATATGAAATTATATAAAACCAAAAATGGTATTGTTATAGAAACAAATGAAAGATTATATCTTTTAAAAGACGAGGACTGGGATTCGTTTGTAAATGATGATAAGCTATTTGATAAGATGACAAAAACTGCTCAGTCAGCTAAAGCTGTTGACAAAGAAAAATACTTGTTAAATAATATTGAAGCTCCTATTCATTCACAGGAAATTTGGGCAAGTGGTGTTACTTATCTCAAAAGTAAAGTTGGACGGCAGGAGGAATCAAAAAATGCAGGGGGTGCAGATTTTTATTCGCGAGTATATGAGGCAAAACGCCCCGAATTATTTTTTAAAGCCACACGTCATCGTGTTGTAAATCCCGGAGGAAAAGTAAGGATAAGAAAAGATTCAACCTGGAATGTGCCTGAGCCAGAGTTAACGTTAATGATTACTTCATCAGGCAAAATAGTTGGTTATACAATCGGTAATGATATGAGTTCGAGAAGCATTGAGGGAGAGAATCCGCTATATCTTCCTCAGGCAAAAACTTATGATGGATGTGCTGCTGTTGGTCCCTGTATTTACGTAACTAAAGAACATTTGCCGGCAAATACAACTATTCACCTTGAAATAAAAAGGAAAGGAGAAAAAGCTTTTGAAGGAAATGTTGAACTCAATCAATTAAAGAGAAAGCCTGAAGAGTTGGTTTCCTTTTTATATATGGAATGTTCATTCCCTTATGGAAGTTTGCTAATGACAGGAACAGGCATAGTTCCATCAAGTGATTTTACCTTAAAAAGCGGCGATGAGATAGTTATTACAATTGAACCAATAGGAACATTAATAAATAGGGTGGAATAAAATGGAATTGACCGGATTAAATTTTATAGGCAATGAATTATCAGGAACAAGTGAAGAAACTTTTAATGCCGTAAACCCAGCTACCGAAAAAAAATTATTTCCCGGATTTCACGAAGCAACATCTCACGAAATAGACAAAGCAATAACAAAAGCTGAATATGCTTTTATTGAGTACAGTAAAAAAAGCGGAAAGGAGAGAGCATTATTTCTTGAAACTATTGGAGAAGAAATCATTGCACTTGGTGATGATTTAATAGAAAGATGTCACGAAGAAACAGCATTACCTAAAACCAGATTAACCGGAGAAAGAGGAAGAACAATTAATCAGTTAAAATTATTTGCAGAGCTTCTTAAAGAAGGTTCGTGGGTTGAAGCACGAATAGAGACTGGAAATCCTGAAAGACAGCCATTGCCCAAACCAGATATAAGAAGCATGTATAAAGCGTTGGGTGCTATTGGAATTTTCGGTGCCAGTAACTTTCCCTTGGCTTTTTCGGTTGCAGGCGGAGATACAACATCAGCATTGGCTGCAGGTTGTACGGTAATCTTTAAAGCTCATCCTGCACATCCCGGAACTTGTGAATTGGTTGCATGCGCAATTATAAAAGCTATTCAAAAAACGAAAATGCCTGATGGAACTTTTTCAATGGTCCATGGGAGATCTACCGAAGTCGGAATGGCGATTGTAAATCATCCATTAATAAAAGCTATAGGATTTACTGGTTCTTTCAGAGGCGGTAAAGCAATTTATAATGCAGCACTTAAA
>CAZECH010000155.1:0-7286 GCA_964510675.1 uncultured Ignavibacteriaceae bacterium | reverse complement strand
ATGAGGGTTATATTTCCTCACATGATTTCAAGCGCGCGGATGACAGAAAATTGAAAAAATAGCAGAAAGAATTATGAAATAGAAGTATTTTTATGTTTTGACCGAAGTCTATTTATCCTTTGCTCTCACTTTCTCTTTATTATCTCAAACACAACGAAAAAATAGACACAAAACAACAACCAGAATAATGCCGGGAATAATAATTTTCCATTCTTTTTTAATCAGCAGAATAATAAAAATTCCAAAAGCTGTTCCTATCCATCCGGTTCTTTTATAAGTAGCGATTAGAGAAATAGCCGCAATAGTTGTCGCAATCAGAAGAAGAAATTTATATTTCCAATTTACTTTTTCATTTATTAGAAAAGCAAAAAGAAATACAACCGAAAAACTTATAATCTCACTCGCAGTAATCGGGTATTGAAAGAAAGATGATCCTGCGCCTTCAAGTCCATAAACCCCATGCTTGTAAGCATCATAAGCAGAATAAATATAAACCAAAGAAGTTACCAGAGAAGCTACGATATATATCCAGAAATATTTTTTGCCCGTCTTAAAATCCTTAAAACTTGCAAGCGTAACATATACTACCGGTATTAATAGAACTCTCTTAATTAAATTATTTAATGCATAAGCCTGGTTAATTGAAAGAAGTCCGGATATAAGCTCTGCAAGAATGAACCACACAAAAACAAGTTCCAATCCGGATTTTTCAAAAGGATTTTCTTTCGTAATAAAATATTTAAAAAGAAGAAGGAGAAGGCTGCCAAAATATCCAACCTGGTTTACAAAAATTGAATTGGTGAGGCTGAGAAGAAAAATAATCATAAACAGGATAATCAGCTTATCTACGACGTTTATGGTTTTATTTCTTTCCAAACTTTCGTTTACTCTAATGTTTATGATTTGTCTATCAAATTTAACTTAATCTTTTCCTTAAGCCAATTTTAATGTGGTAAGCGATATCAAACATATTAAGCAGGAAGTAAGTATTTTTGTTTATTACATTAATGAATAATGATGAAGACTTTCTGGCATTTTTATAAATATCTTAAACCTTACACCAAGCATCTTATTTTTGCCAACATTTGCATGCTTTTTTATGTCATCTTTAATCTTTTATCAATTGGCATGATAATGCCGTTTATTGATTTGTTATTTACTGAAACAAAAGACGTACTGCCTAAAGGTGATGTAAGTATCCTGGATTTAAAAGATTATATATCTTATCATCTTTCCGTACTTGCACAGCAATACTCTAAAATAGAATTAATAAAATACCTTGCAATATTAATAGTTGTAGTCTTTTTGATCAAAAATATTTTTTCTTACTTTCAGACTTTTTTTATGTCGATTGTTGAGCAAGGAATGATAAAGGATATACGCTTAGCACTTTATACGCACTTCCATAATTTATCGCTTAGCTATTTCACCGAAGAGAAAAAGGGAATACTCATTTCAAGAATTATTAATGATGTTCAGATAATCCGCGATTCTGCAATTGCAGTTATTAACAGTATTTTCAGAGACCCTCCTTTAATTTTTATCTTTTCAATTGTACTTTTTGTTTTTGATTGGAAGTTAACGCTCCTTATTTATCTCATAATGCCTTTAAGCGGATTCCTGCTTGCAAAAATCGGGGACTCATTAAAACGTAGAAGCATAAGATCACAGCAAAAAATTGCAGACATTACCTCAATGCTGGATGAAACATTCGGAGCTATGCGGATTGTAAAAGCTTTTAACATGGAACAGTATGAAATAAACAGGTTTACTGAATCAGAAAAAAATTATTTTTCTCTGATAAAAAGTCTTGTGAGAAGGCGTGCGCTTGCAGGGCCAATAACTGAAGTCCTAGGAATCCTGTCAATAACAATTATTCTATACTTTATTGGAAGTGAAATAGTATCTGGCAAAAATGAAATGACGCCCGGTGCTTTCTTTGTTTACCTTGGTATTTTTTTTCAGATGCTTCCATCTTTAAAACTTTTAGGACAAATGTTCAACAGTTTAAAAGAAGGTTCAGCTGCTGCGGACAGAGTATATGAAGTGCTGAATACAAAGCCTAAAATATTTGATACGCCGGACGCAGTTGAGCTAAAAGTCTTCAATGATAAAATAGAATTTAAAGATGTAAGCTTTAAATATGAAAAGAGTGACATAATACTTAACAACATAAACCTCAATATAAATAAAGGCGAAATACTTGCTATCGTAGGTCCAAGCGGTGCTGGTAAATCAAGCCTTGTTGATCTGATCCCGCGTTTCTATGATGTTGATTCCGGTGCAATTCTTATTGATGGAATTGATATCAGAAAAATTAATGTTAAATCATTAAGATCACGTATGGGAATTGTTACACAGGAAACTATCCTTTTTAATGATACGATAAGAAATAATATTGCTTACGGGCTTCAGGATTTATCTATGGAAAAAATACTGGAAGCAGCTAAAGCTGCTAATGCACACGGTTTTATTTCACCCCTTAAAAATGGATATGATACATTAATCGGAGATAGAGGAGTTAAGCTCTCAGGCGGCGAAAGACAAAGATTATCTATTGCGCGTGCACTTCTCAAAAATCCTCCGATACTTATTTTGGATGAGGCAACCTCATCACTTGATACCGAATCCGAGATGCTTGTTCAACAAGCCATTGAAAGACTGATGCAGGGAAGAACTTCAATTGTAATTGCACACAGGTTAAGTACTGTTCAGAATGCCGATAAAATAATTGTTCTTGAAAAGGGCCAAATTGTTGAACAGGGAACTCACAATGAATTATTAAAACATAACGGTTTGTATAACAAACTCTATAACATGCAGTTTAGTTTATAATGAAAGTATCCGGGTTCAGCATTGTAAGAAACGGAATCAAATATTTCTATCCTTTCATTGAAGCAATCAATTCCATTCTTCCATTATGTGATGAATTTATTTTGAATGTTGGGGATTCAGAAGATGGAACTCTGGATGCTGTTCTCTCATTAAAAAATGAGAAAATTAAAATTATTGAGAGTCACTGGGATTTGAATCTTCGAGAAGGTGGAAAAGTTCTCTCTATCGAAACTAATAAAGCTTTAGCTAGATGTTCCGGAGACTGGTGCTTTTACATCCAGGCTGATGAAGTGCTTCACGAAAAATATATTCCTGTTATTGAAGAAGGCATGAAGCAATTTCTTAACAAACCTGATATTGAAGGATTAAAATTTAAATACAAACATTTTTACGGCAGCTATGATTATTACCAGGACAATTACAGATTGTGGTATCCGGCTGAAACAAGAATCATCAGAAAAAACCAGAATATTGTTTCGTGGGGGGATGCAATGAACTTCAAACATAAAGATGGTTCATTGCTTAAGATTATTCCGGTTGATGCTGAAATTTATCATTACGGTTGGGTGAAACCGCCGGATACAATGGCTTTAAAGAGAATTGATTTTCACAAACTTTATCATACAGATAAAGAAACTGAAGTTCTTGTGGAGAATTCTGTAAACTATAATCACTTTGGGCATTTAAAAAGATTTTCAGGATCGCATCCCAAAGTAATGCAGGAAAGAATCCGTCAGGCAAACTGGAATTTTGATGCTAAACTTGATTCACAGCTTCCGGATCGGTTGAGAAAATTTTATCTTTTTATGGAACCCTTAACAAAGCGAATTCAAAAATTGTTTGGTAATAAAGATTAACTGTTTTCCTTTCTCTGTAACTCCCATATTTTTGTGTAAGTCAGCATTGTGCTTAATGAGTTTATAAAAGATATAATCAATCCGTGCATTCCATCCTTAAATCCTTTTAAAGAAATAAAGTATCTGAAGAATGCAGAAAAAGTGTGAGTTAAAATTGTTAATGCTGTAACTTTACTTTTAGTCTGATATGTTTCCTCGGCACTTAAAGTTGTATATTCATTTACCTTTTTCATGTAGTTATCTAATGAAGAAAAGGTGTTATGAATAATTACATTTTCAAGACTGTTTGTTTTTCCATCTACCACAAAACCTTCGTGTACAAGTTTTTCATTAAGATTTGCTTTGGATTTCCTGAAAAGCCTCAATTGGTAGTCTTTATCCCATCCGCAGGTTGTAATCTCTTTACCAAATAAAAAATTCTTCCTCCTGATAAGAAATCCATTAAACTCGCCCGGATCTTTTTTCAATATCTCATTTTTCAACTCTGCCGAAATTCTTTCATCGGCATCAAGGCTTAGCACCCATTCATTGTTTGCCTGGTTAAGAGCAAATCTTTTCTGCAGCACAAAGCCTTCCCATTTTTTTATAAAAACTCTACCGTTGAATTGTTTTGTCAATTCAACTGTCCTATCCTCGCTTTCTGCATCAACGATAGTAATTTCATCAGCCCAGCTTACACTCTCAAGGCAGGCTTTTATATTTTTTTCTTCGTTCTTCGTAATTATTATAACTGAAATCTTATTCATAATCCGGGTAGTTTAGGAATATTTCTTAACCCGCACCCTCCTTTAATTTTTATAGTATCAATTGTCTCTTCTTTCAGCAGATCAAACAAAATAATAATTGAGTTTTCATCAAACCCAGTATCGAAAATCAGGTAATTATTAATTACATCAAAATTCTTATAACCTTTTCCTGCCCATTTTTCTTTTATCTTCTTTTCATTTATAGAATAGAAATAAAGTCCGGATGTTTCAATAGAATCTTCATTAACACTTTCTTCAGTCAAAGCAGCATCTAAGGTTGAAAATATAATTGCACTAATTTCATGTAGCCATTCAATACGATTAATATTCTGTTTTGTTTTTGTGATTTGAAATCTTTCCCCTTCTTCAATATCCTTAATATATACAATTGAATCTTTCGCTGATTCTTCAAGAATAAATTTGCCGGAATTAAAATTTGTACTCTTTTCAAGCCGGGGATAACCATCTTTAGTAAGATCGAATGTTTTAATTTCATCACTTAATTTCTTTCCAAAAGAATTGAACAGCCTTGTATTTTGATTAATATAAGAGGATATAGTTTTATCAACATAGTTTAATGTTACTTTGAAGGAAGATTCATTTTCCCACTGAGAAAACACTTGGATTCCTGTTCCAATTTTTTCAATAAAATCTACTTTAAATGTTTCTGTGTTGATCATATAAAGCTTGACATCATTGATAGAGGGAATATTCCAGGATATTCCCCACTTTTTTGCAGTCAAAAAGAAAAGGATTTTCCTGTCAGGTGAATAAGACAGCTCGACGACTTTTTCTTTTTTATGTGACCAGATCGGCTTTATTGATTTATCTTCTAAATCAAATTTAAAAAGCTCCGGTTTATCAGTTGTTCCCACAAAAACTAAATTAGCAAAAATAATTTTCTGAACAGGTTTAGTTTCCGGTTTTTCCTTCACATTTTTGTCGGAACAGTGTTGCAGAATGAATGTAAACAAAATAAAAATAAATATCCCGGGTAATCTCATTCAGCCTCTCGGATGATAATCCCTATGCATTTGTTTTATATAGTCCCTGTCAATATGTGTATATATTTGAGTCGTAGAAATGTCTGCATGTCCCAGCATTTCCTGGACTGCTCTCAAGTCTGCACCGCCCTCAAGCAGATGTGTAGCAAAAGAGTGCCTGAATGTATGAGGATGAACTTCTCTTTCAACACCTGCTTCTTTAGTGTAACGATCAACAATTTTCCAGACACCCATCCGGGAAAGTTTGGTTCCTCTGCTATTAAGAAAAACAATATTTTCACTCTTAGATTTTTTTTCAAGAAGCGGCCGGCTTTTTTTAAGATAATTATTTGTCCATTTTACAGCGCTGCTTCCAATCGGTACAAGTCTTTCTTTTGAACCCTTCCCAAATACACGTATTATTTCTTCATCAAAAAAAAGATTAGATACTTTTAAATTAATTAGCTCAGAAACTCTCAACCCGCATGCATATAAAACCTCAAGAATACTTTTATCGCGCAGACCAAGTTTATCTTCAGGATTTGGTACAGATAAAATCTTATCTATTTCTTCAAATGATAAAACTGAAGGAAGATTTTTGGAAAGCTTTGGTGGTGAGACTTTTTCAACCGGGTTTGATTTTATATAGTTGCTGGAGAAAAGATATTTAAAGAATCCTTTAATGGATGAATAATACCTTGCTGCAGAAGTTCTGCTTAATCCAAGTTTCTGGAGATTCCCGAAAAATGAGTTGAGGAACTTGTGATCAACATCAGACAAATCCATTATATTTTTCGATTCAAGAAAACCGATTAGTGTTGTTATATCATTCCGGTAAGATATGATTGTATTCTCAGAGAGATTTTTTTCAAGGCGAAGAACGTTAAGGTATTCTTTAAGGAAGATTTTCATTTCTCTGCTTTTTCAGCATCACCTCCCTTTTCAATTTCATCCTGCTTTGGATAACGAATCCTCTTATGATGCTGGCCAAGCAGAATGCTGATAAAAGTTTCTTTTATTTTGCTGATATCACTAAAAGTAATTGGCGATTCATCAAGTTGGCCGTCTGCAATTCTCGACCTGATTATACTCTCAATTATATTTTCCACTTTAGATGTATCCGGTTCCTCTATAGCCCGAACAGCGGATTCACATCCATCAGCAAGCATAACTATAGCTGTCTCTTTTGTATTTGGTTTTGGGCCGGGATATCTGTATTCGTTTATATCTACTTTCTCTTCCCCGTAAAGTTTTTTAGCTTTTTCATAGAAGAAATACATTGTCATTGTCCCGTGATGCATAGGAATAAATTCTATTATCTCTTTTGGTAGATTATGATCTTCAGCAAGTTTAATTCCTTCGTTAACATGCTGAACAATCAGCTTAACACTTTGTTCGGGAGATGAATCCTCATGAATATTCTTGTTGTTCAACTGGTTTTCAACAAAATTCTGTGGCATTAAAGTTTTGCCAACGTCATGGTAATATGCACCGACTCTTGTAAGCAAAGGGTTGGCTCCGATTTTTTCTGCTGCAGCTTCACTTAGTGTTCCCATAGTCATTGAATGGTTGAATGTACCCGGAGCTTTCCTCGATAAATCTTTAAGTAAAGGTTTATCGAAATTTGAAAGCTCAAGCAATGTAAGGTCGGTTGTAATTCTAAATAATCTTTCAAAAAAGATTAATAAACCATAAGTAAGGACAGGACTGATCAATGCACTGGTCCCTGCAAAGGCAAGTTCTATCAAGATGCTATCCCAGGTTGCAAATCGTTCAAGACTGAATGCCAGGACTGTTACAACATAACCAATTAAAATGTAAAGGAATGATCTGTAAATCTGTGAACGGTTTTTAATATCGCGCAC
>CAZECH010000154.1:0-7292 GCA_964510675.1 uncultured Ignavibacteriaceae bacterium | reverse complement strand
TATTGCCTACACTTCTGTTTTAAAAAGAGCTATAAGAACTTTGTGGACAGTTATGGATGAAATGGATTTAATGTGGATTCCTGTAATTCGCAATTGGAGATTGAATGAAAGACATTATGGCGCTTTACAAGGATTAAATAAATCTGAAACTGCAAAAAAATATGGAGATGAACAGATAAAAATCTGGAGAAGAAGTTATGATATTCAGCCTCCTGCTTTAGATAAAAATGATGAAAGATATCCCGGCAAAGATCCCCGGTACAAAGAGCTGACTGAAAAGGAGCTTCCATTAACAGAATGTCTTAAAGATACTGTTGAAAGATTTGTTCCTTACTGGGAAAATGTAATTGCCCCAACTGTCAGATCAGTGAAGAGAGTTATAATTGCAGCACACGGGAATAGCCTTAGAGCTCTGGTTAAATATCTTGATAATATTCCTGAACAGGAAATAGTTGAATTAAATATACCGACAGGAATTCCACTTGTTTATGAACTTGATGAAAACCTGAAAGCTATAAAGAACTACTATCTTGGTGATCCTGAAGAAATAGCAAAAGCGACACAGGCAGTAGCTAACCAAGGGAAATCGAAGTGAACAGTTTACAATTGGCAGTAGACAAAAATGGTATTGAAAAATCAGATTATTTATCTTAAAAAAATGTTAATAACTCCAGAACTTAGTTTTGTCTACTGCAAAATTATATACTGCCAACTATTTAGACTTGACTTTCAAAATTCAAAAGCTCAATTTTGAGCCACGTTTTACTTAAAATACAAGTTAACCTCGGAGTTAAGATATTGAAAAAATTCCTGTTTATTGTCGCACTTACAGTAATTATAATTCCACAGTTAAAAGCTCAAACAGTTTTTGGCAAATACGCAGGAGAGTTTATGGCAATTGGTGTTGGCGGAAGAGCACTTGGAATGGGTGGCGCTTTTACAGCAGTTGCTAACGATGTTACCACAGGATATTATAATCCGGCTGGTCTTGCAAATCTAAATTATCCGCAAATTTCTTTAATGCATGCAGAGCACTTTGGTGATCTTGTTAATTATGATTATGGTTCTGTTGCAATTCCTTTCGGAACAGATATGACATTCGGAATTGGCGTTGTAAGACTTGCTGTAGATAATATTTCGGATACAAGAAATGCTGCCTACGATGCTAATGGTGATGGCATTGTTGATATAAGAACTGACAGGCTTGACTACAGTAAAATAACTGAATTCAGTGATCAGGATTGGGTATTTTATCTTTCATTCGCAAAAAGGCAATCAGAAAATTTTTACTGGGGTGCTAATGTTAAAATAATCAGGCGGGATATTGCTGAATATGGAGCAACGGGAATCGGTTTTGACATTGGAGCTTTATATACACCTATTGAAAATCTCTACCTTGGTGCAAACATCCAGGATGTTACAACAACTCTGGTTGCCTGGAGTACCGGTAGAAATGAACTTGTTTCACCGACTGCCAAAATAGGTGCAGCATATATGTTAAGTATACTTGGGGGAACTATAACTCCTGCTCTTGATCTTGATGTGCGATTTGAAAACAGAAGATCATCTGCTTATGGAAATTTAGGGCCAATAAGTTTTGATTCACATGTTGGTCTTGAATATACCTTCAAAAAACTTTTCTCAATCCGGGGCGGGTATAACGACGTTAAACAATTTACTGTTGGAGCAGGTATAAAACTTCCCAAGCTTAATATTGATTATTCATTTGCAAGATTTAGTTTTGCGGAATTAGACAGATTGCCTGATACTCATCGTATCTCTTTAATTCTTACACTTGAAGAACCAAGATTTTTAAGAGAAGGAATTTAAGTTCAGTAAGCAGTTTCCAACCTGCTGTTGGCAAGACAAAAAGAAAAACAATAACACTTTACCAACTTTATTAAAACTGATTTAAAAAAAATATGTTAGAATCCCAGCAAATTGGAAAGATACTGATCTTCGCTGGAATATTTGTTGTAATTCTTGGTTTGCTTTTCTTCTTCGGTGATAAAATTCCTTTTCTCGGTAAACTGCCGGGAGATATCTATATAAAGAAAAAGAATTTTACTTTTTACTTCCCCATAGTTACTTCAATTCTTCTCAGCTTGATAATCAGTTTAATAATTTATCTTTTTAAGAAATAAATTAAGAACCTATTAAGGTTTTAATCCTGCCAAGGTATATTTCTTTTGAAACGAGTCCGACATATTTATCAACAACATTTCCCTTCTGATCTATTATAAAACTTGTCGGAATTGCTTGGATATTTCCATAATTCGCAACCACTTCACTCGTTCCCAATACAACAGGATAATTAACACCATATTCTTTCATAAAAGGAAGAATATCTTTTTTAGTCCGTTCATCATCGAGTGAAATTCCTATAACGATAACTTTATCTTTATAAGTTTTTTGGATTGAAACAAGATCGGGAATTCCTCTTCTGCAAGGACCACACCATGTTGCCCAAAAATCAAGAATAACAATTTTTCCTTTGTAATCCGAAAGATTAATTTTTTTACCATCTGTACTAACTAAAACAAAACCCGGAGCTTTAGTTTCATCCTGTGTTAATGCTGATGCATTATCTGTTCGATTTTGTTCTGGTTTATTTTCTTTGCTGCATCCTAAAACATTTAAAGTTGCAGCAATAAAAAACACTAATAAAATATTTTTGCTCACTTTGGACATTCCTTTATTTTTTTTAAAAACTTTCATCTTACTACTTTCGATTTTCAACTTTTGGGCCATTATAATTTGGAGGATAAGGACCTCTCTCAGGTTCTTTACGCGTATTATTAACTATAAAAAAGATTAACAAAACAATTAGAACTATAGTCGTCCATATCGCATTTTTATATCTTGGATCAATGAGAGGTTTCTTCTCAATTTTTGTTTTTCCTATTTGTCTTTCTTTTTTATTTAGATTTTTTTTTGCCATAATTCTTAAATATTGGTGGTTTGATGAATAAGATTGTTATTGGTTGCTAAAATAAAAAAAATAAACCAGCGATTCTAACAAACATCAGGTAAAAAGCTGTAACTGTTTTTCTGATGATGGGACACGAAAATGCTCTTTAGTAAGATTATAATCCTTTTTATTAAGATTATATTTCCGACAGCTTATCTTAAAAAGGTTTCTCACAGTATCTGCAATTTCACCCTCGCCTTTGAATCTTACTCCCCATTCCGAGGAATTCAATTTGCCATCTCTTACTGATTTTATAGTGTTAATAACTTTAGAAGCCTTTAGAGGAAATTCTCTCTTAAGCCATTCGATAAAAAGTTCTTTTACTGTATATGGCAATCGCAACATAATGTAGCCAGCATAAGTTGCCCCTCTTGCAGAAGATTTTTTAAGAATATCCGGAATTTCTTTATCGGTTAATCCGGGAATTACAGGGGCAGCATTAACTCCAACAGGAATTTTATTTTCAACAAGTACTTCAATAGTTTTTAATCTCATATCAGGTGATGATGTTCTTGGTTCCATTTTTCTTGCCAGGTCTTGATCAAGAGTAGTTATCGAAAGCATTACATTTACAATTTTAAGTTCAGCCATTTCTTTAAGTATATCAATATCTCTTTGGATAAGAGCATTTTTAGTAATTAACGCTACCGGGTTACGATATTTCAAACAAACTTTTAAAGCTTCTCTTGTTATTAGAAGTTTCCTCTCAACTGGTTGGTAGCAATCTGTATTGCCCGAAAACATAATTACATCGGGTTTATAATTTTTCTTTCTGAACTCATGTTCTAAAAGTTTAGCTGCATCAGGTTTTACCATTATCTTTGTTTCAAAATCAATCCCGGATGAAAAACCAAGATACTCATGGCTTGGTCTTGCATAACAATAAATGCAACCATGTTCGCATCCTCTGTAAGGATTAAACGAATAGTCAAATCCTAAATCGTAGCTATCGTTTTTTGCAATAACAGTTTTTGAACTATCAACAAAATATTCAGTAGAAAGATTTTTTAATCCTGTTTCCTCAAAGTCAGACCAATCATCAAAATTAAAATCCTCAACAGAAAGTTTTTCAAATCTGTTCTGCGGGTTAAATTGCGCACCTCTTCCTTTGAATTTCTGTTCGTTCATATTATTTTTTTTGATTTTAAAGGTAAGATAAAAATTAAAAATTACCGATACATGTCTAAAACACTTCGCAGTTTATCAACAATCATGAATAAACAAAGATTCTCATCAATAAGTATTTACATATTGCCTCGTAGTTACTTTAAAGATATGACTATTATAACCTTTCAGTTCAACAAATAAACCATTTTCAGAAATATCATTTACAGAGCGCGGGTATTCTTCGTTTGTCATCAGATCATGAAGTATTATATTATCACCATGAGCTTCAACTTTAAATTTCAATCTGCATTGAGAAGTGCTTTCTGAGTAGTTAATAACTACAATTCTTAAATCATTATTAAGCTTCCAAAGCCAGGCAAAAAAATTAGAATAATTATTATTTCCCACGCCTGCCGGGATTGGTTCAAGCATTGCCCAGGTACCATTCTTAAAAATTTCTTCACTGGTTATTTTTAGAAGTGTATGATAATGTTTCCTGACTCTTTCAGAGATTTTCTCCTTTGGTTCTCTCCCAAGCTGAACAGGAAGCTTAATTCTTTTGCCTTCAAACTGACCATCATAATATAACTTTATCCCTTTGATAGTGCTTATGATAACAGCAGCAGCATAAGATTTTTCCTTACCAAATTTAATTACCGCTCTTTCTTCATCATGGTTTTCAATAAATCTTACAGATTTTACCTGATAATTGTTATTCCCATAAAGATGAGCTTTTATGCTGTTGATATCACCTGAAGAAAGGCGGTCAGTTAGACGTTTATCATAAGTAAAATCAAAACCAAGTTGTTGAAGATTCCATTCAAGATCCCAGTACGTTTCACCAAGGAAAATAAAACCAGGAAACTTTTTCTTAACCTGTATTATTGCCTCTTTCCAGAACTCATTTTCAGGATGCTTAAGATTCAGCCTGTTTAAAACTCCAAGCCAGGTGTTATGAAAAACATTATTAAGCGGCAGCATAGCCATATCACATCTAACACCATCACAAAATTTAGCAATATGAAGCAACTGGTCTATCATAAAATTTCTTGCTTTCCTGCTGAAGTAATTAACCTGTACTGTATCTGTCCAAGGTAAGAAAAACGGGTCGCGTCCATGAACAAATACTTTATCTGAATTTATCGGTTTAAAAAAAGTTAAAGGATCTTTTTGAAGAAATTCCTCATTAGCTTCGAGGAATACTTCTGGATTTGTTTTGATAAATTTACTATTGGCTCCAAAATGATTTGGAACGAAGTCAAGGAATAATTTAATTCCTATACTATTTAATTTTTCTCTGAGATTTAAAAGTTCTGTTTCTTCACCAAGCATGGGATTCAAGTTATAACAATCAACTGAATAGGGTGAACCGATAACGTCTTCTCTTCTCCAATCTTTCAATGCCCTGCTGTATGCCGAAACTAAATCAGGTGAGAAGCAGCATGCATCAATAATGTTGTCGCAGGTTTTCCAGGCTCCCATCAGCCATAATGCACTAAAGCCAAGTTCAGTTAATTCCTTAAAAAATTCTTTTGGTATAGAAGAAAGGGTTGCTTTGTCTCCAAAACGTTTGATAAAAATTCTTGTATTTATTTCATATAGATTTGAATTTATCTTCATTACTAAATAGTGTTAATGAGCTATAAAAATCATTTTCATTACCTGATAAGGTAACATATTATTTTTTAATAAGGTAAATTTTACTTTAGTTTTGTAAAAATTAATTTGTTTGATTATTAATATTTGTCCATAAGATTTATCGCAAATCACTATATAACATGATTTTCTGTTTACCTTTTACAGAGGTGGTTTTTTTGATATTTTAACAAACACTATAGATTTTGTATCTGGTTAAATTGTATTTCCCGTTTAAGTTTTATCGTTCTGATATTTAACTATTATTGAGCTAATATATTTTTTAATAAGAACTTATGGTATAATAGTTGCATTTTTCCGTGACGTTCATATCAAGAAATTAAGGATTCATTCTTTAAATTTATCTATTAAGAGGCAGTTATAATGTTAAAAACAGAAGTTGCAAAAGATCAATCAGAAGCCATTAAAACTAAGTACCCCGATATTTATTCGAAAGATGGACTTGAAGAAGAACTTGAACGATATATTCATTCTGCTGTAAGTGATATTAAATTTGCTCTGATAATTAAGCCTGCAATTATTTCTTTAATAGCTCTTATAATTTCTTTTTTCCTTGATCTTTCAACAGTACCTATACTTGGTAATATAACCATAAAGATCGCTCAATATTTTTTCCCGACATGGCAGGCTGATGCAAGCATGGTATCTTCTTTTAGTTTCTGGTGGTTGCCGGTTGTTGTATATTCTCTCTTTGTTTTCCTTTCATTCCTTGCATACAATAAACTTAGACTTGAAATAATCAGAACACCTGCTTCTGAAACAATTGACAGAGTTGTCTCTTCATACACAAGTGTAATAGATAGTATATCAACTGCTCTTCCTTTAATTGGAGCAGCAATACTTTTAATAAGCATTCAGTTAGGTAAAGAAATTTTTCTGGGATTTTCAGTTCCTTTTGAAGTTAAAGCTTTAATTATACTTGCACTGGGAAAACTCTTTGAACCCGTTCTCGATCAACTTGGAGTGGAGTTCCAGAATGTTGTTAACCATGTAGTTGATATTAAAGAAAGATATTTTTCAAGAATACAGATTGAAAACTCAAAAAATATTTTAAAACAATTAAACAGTGGAACAGATACAGTTACAAGAGGTACTGAACTTACATTACATGATCTTGAAAATTATAAAAATGTTCTTGAACAGACTGTAAGTCTAAGTGAATTAATACAAAAGAATTTTACTACAATTCATACTGCACTGGAAAAAATAAATACGGTACCAAGTATCAGTTCTGAAAAGATAAACCAACTAAAAGAACTGGCAAATTCAATCTCGCAAGCTTCCAGTTCACTCGGAGATGAAAAAACTATTGCGGGACTAAAACACCTTGAATCAATTGTTGTAAAAAGATAAGAGAAGAAAATGGTAAAGAAAGAAAGAGACAGCAAATTTGTTATTTACCAGGTGCTCTATATTTTTGTTATTACTGTTCTTGCTTTAAAGGGAGCCGACCTTGACCTCAGTAAAGTTGTATCTGAAGAAGAAACTGTTGATAAAGCTGTTAGAGATTCTCTTGTTGCACAGCTCGATTCTCTTTATGCACAAAATATAAAATTTT
>CAZECH010000153.1:0-7304 GCA_964510675.1 uncultured Ignavibacteriaceae bacterium | reverse complement strand
CAATCCTTTCTGTTCAACAACTGAAGCCCTTAATGTTCCGATTATGGTTTTTGCATCATTAAAAGTATATGATATTTTAGATTATTGAAACTAAAAAATAAAGTGAAAGGGAAATAAATATAGAACGGAATTTTCGATTAAGTAAGATAACCTTTGTTATTTTATTTTTCTTAACAATTAATATCTTCCCTAAAGCTGAAGATGGGTACAGACTTTGGTTAATACGATTTAATATCTGATCCGGAAATGTTAAATCAATACAGAGAATTAATTAAAGGGTGGATTACAGAAGGAGAATCTCCAACTATAAATGCTGTAAATGAAGAATTTAAGATTAGCCTAAAATGGATTGCTAGGTTCTTCAATTCCTAATGTTAATGATATTGGAGAAGATGGTATTTTAATAGCTGCTAAATATTCAGACTCTTCGCTACTGTCAAAAAAGAAGCTTGCTTTGCAAAGCGAGTTTGAAAATCGACTGCGGGAGAAAGAAGCAGTGTGGTAGAGAAATGCATGTGTTTTATATTTTCAAACTTTTTCTAAGTTGCCTATTGCTGAAGGATTTGAAAGGCCCAATAAATTTTTAGAGTACTATCAGAGCCTGGAATTTTCTTATGCATCAGGAAATTAATTTCGAAATCTGCACTTAAGTACCGGCTGGTGTCGGATTTGGAAATATAACGATTTAATGTTATGAATAAAGTTATTACTCGTATATGGCATGGCAAAACTAAAATTGAACATTCTGATGAATACGTTGACTTCCTCATAAAATCAGGTGTGAAAGATTATAAAAGCATTCCCGGAAATCTTAGTGTTGAAGTATGGAGAAGAAAAGGGAAAGATGTCTGCCATTTCTGGACGGTTACTAAATGGGATTCTTACGAAAGTATTAAACAATTTGCAGGAGAAGACCGTGATAAAGCTAAATATTATCCTGAAGATAAAAAATACCTATTAGAATTTGAAGAAACTGCTATTCATACCGAAACATTTATCTTTTAATTTTTATTTCCCTTCACCTTAGTTTTTTTTGTCAATCATCAAACCCCGGCCTTTTAAATTTATCATAGTCAGGGAATTCTTTTTCAAGCTCAATAAATATTTTATTTAGAAGAAAAGATAACTTTATTATTTCCGATGCATATTCCGGGAGATATTCATTCAAATCGCTTAAAGCTTTAATGGAATTTTTAATTGATATTGCGGCAACCTTTGCGGTTCCATCCATATCGTACTTTGAAAATTCTTTCGATTCTTCATCTTTTTCTTTAATAAAATCTCTTTTACCACTCAATGCTCTTTTAATCTTAACAAAGATGAATGCATGGTACCAGGCAATTGATTCAAAATCATCAAATATTTTTTTCACCTGCGGCATTGTAAGATTTTCTTTGGGAGTTGAGGAAAAGTTAAACTTTTCATCAAGATTTTTTATAAGTATCTGTGATCGCTTTAAATAATCATCGGCTAATTCCTCAATTAAATGTTTCGGTTCATTCTCCTCATCGTCTTCTTTAACATCTTCTAAAGAAAAATTTTCCTCTTCGTCTTCATCTTCCAAGGAATAATCATTCCAATCAAATTCCTGCTCATCGTCTTCCTTATCGGCTTCAAAAATCTCATCCATAATTTCATCAGCTTCGGGGAGCCTATCATTCAATATTTCAAACGTAGCTATTTTGGATTCATTTGAAAAGAGAAGACAATTTGAAGCGAAACTGCATTTCTCACACCAACGGTCGCAGTAGTTGTAAATACCTGAGATGAATGTTTTTTTTTCTTCATTCATAATGTTCAAAATAAAAAAAGGTTATTTAAAATACTTAATAGGATCAGGAATTCTTAAGCCTCGCTTCTGCAACTTTTTTTATTTGAGATGAAATATCAGGATAGTTATTCAGGACATGCTCAAATACTCCTTTATTGAGTGTATAAACATCACAGTAAGTTGCTGCCTGTACAGTTGCCATCCTAATTTCATCTCTGAATAAAGCAAGCTCACCAAAAAAATCTCCGTCTGAAAGTGTATTCAATATTTTACTTTCATCACCGGATAAAATTTTCAGCTTACCTTTAATTACAAAATACATTTCATTTCCTCTGTCACCTTCTTTAAAAATATAATCTCCGGGCGTATAAACTACGGGACGTAAGTGCAAAGAAACTTCTCTTAAAAATTTATCGCTTATACCTTTGAACAATGGTATCTTTTCAAGAATATCACGCTTAAGAAATAATTCAACTTCTTTTTTAAGCCCATCAGGTAAACCAGAAACAAATTCGGATTCGTTATAGCCGAGCCTTTGTTTCCAGATATACTCATAATAATCACGTATTCTTTTTTGGAGACCTGATGGAATCGAACGGAAGTTGACAAACGAGCGAAGCCTTTCAAGACTGTTCTGAAACTGCATTCGGGCTGGATCTCTTTTTAAAAGAATATTAGCAACATTTCCAATAACAAAACCATAAACACCAACGCCAAAAAGCATAACCATCATAGCATAAATCCTTTGTGGAATTGTCGAAAGAACAATATCCCCATAACCAACTGTTGTAATTGTCTGGATACACCAATAAAGAGATGTTATATATTCATCTTGCAGGTTTACTTTCATCTTATCCGGGTGAAGAGAAATCCAGCCGCATGCAAGCAGATGAGCTGCAATAAGTAACCAGTATAAAAAGAAAACAAAACTTAAATAGCTGCTTAATCTGGTTGCCTCACGATGAATGATTCTGATATAACTGATTATCCTTATAACTTTGATTAATCTTAATAATTCTAAAAAAATATTTCCGGAAATAAAACCAAAAGGTATTGCTGAAATAATATCAACTGAGATCAGAAAAAATCTGAATTTGTTATGTGTAATATTGACAATATTGTTATCATCCTTCTTGTTTAATAATCTGATGTTTAACAATGCATCTGCTAAATAAACTAAGTTTACAATCCAGTAGCTGACTTTCAAAAAGTCACTGTCGATTTGATTGTACAGGATTCTTAGCGGGATATAAATAACCATGATAAAAAAAGATATGAGAACTATACTTTGCCAGATTCTTTTGAAGATTTCTGAGGACATTATTTAAGTTTTTGTAATTGTGTAATTAAATTTGAAAAAGAATAGTTCCATAATCAAGAATTGATTATAAACTAATATAATCCATAAATTGAGAACGAATAAATAAGGAAATATGATGTTTAGGATATTATCACTTTTGTTTCTGCTAATTTCAGGAATAGTTTTATCGCAGCCTGAAACAAGCTATAAACCAGTTACAGAATTTGATCCGGCAAGAAACCCAGCTGATGATTTAAAACAATCAATTACTGAAGCTCAAAGATCTGGGAGAAGAATTATTCTCGATGTTGGGGGTGACTGGTGCATCTGGTGCCACAGGATTGATGATTTTATTGCAAAGAATGATGAAATAAATTCTTTTCTTAATAAAAATTTTATTATTGTTAAAATAAATTTCAGCAAGGAAAACAAGAATGAAGATTTTCTTTCCAAATATCCTCAAATACCCGGTTATCCTCATTTCTTTGTTTTAGAAAAGAATGGTGGATTGTTACACTCAAAGAAAACGGACGAACTTGAACACGACAAAGGTTACAGTAAGGATAAGATGATGGCATTTTTGAAAAAGTGGGCTCCAGTTGTACAGAATTAAAAGTTTAACCCAATGTTTAATCTCTATAACGTAGTACTTATTTTCTTAATTATATTTTTAGTTTTTTCACAACCGCTTGCACAGGAAGTAAAAAATAGCGAAACAACTAAAAAGGATTCTTCAGGCAAGAATGAAATCCTGATACACGACATTTATCATAAAAATCTTATAAGTTTCCAATTAGTAATAACGCCGAGACATAATATCCAATCACAATATCTTAATTCAGATTTTGAATATAAACAATAGAGCATTTTTATTCTGTAGATAATTTAAATTTTATTTCTTCATTAGAAGAAATTATATGCGGTAGGAATAAAATCCGGGAATGCAAAGTTAATTTGCATTCCCTAAAAATTATAAATGAGTAATCATATAATCGCCAAAGGCAACGCTCGTTACAATCAAACCCATTACAACATAAACAATAATAGCCACAACAATTACAACAATAAAATAAATCGGCATTTTATCCTGGGGAACATCTTTAACTTTCTGCAGCCCCATATACATTAATACCAAACCGTAAATACCTGCTAATGCAACAATAATACCTAAAGATGGTAAAATATAAAAAACACCTGCTACCCATCCAGGAGTATAGCCATAAACAACAACCTTGGTAGATGCAACCATATCCTTTGTTGATCCAAATGATGGAGCGAGTGCATCAATAATAAATGAAATAATAAAGACACCTATCAATGCCGTAACGTAAGTGATTACAGCCCAGGTTAAAGTAGCTCCAACTGGAATTTTAATTGTACCAAATCCCCAGGAAAGACCGAACAAAGTATAACCAATAAATCCTGCAACAGCAGGAATAGCTGCAAGGATAATCGCATACTTTGTAAAAAGATCTCCTATAGTAACACTTTCTGTTTTAATAACCTCCCACTCCTGTTTTGGATTGAACATTATGTTCTTTGCCCGTTCTACCAGGTTCATAATGGACTCCTTATTTTTTTTGTTTGGGAATATTAAATTTTTTATCTCTCCATAGCTCAACAAAAGCTGGCTAATAAAAGCAAACATTATGATATGTTGACCATTTTAACCTAAGAACATTTTGGGATTAAAGCAATCATTTTTTTTGAAGGATTAGTTAATAATGATTTTATTAATCATATTTTAATTAGTTTATTATATGCAAAATTAGTTTGTGGAGTATAAAAAATTGCTAAAGAAGTTCGATCAAAAAATTACCGAAGGAATTCTTTTTACCGACCAGTACCAACTTGTAATGGCTCAACTTTATTTCAAAATGGGGATGCATAATAAGATTGTCCAGTTCGATCATTTCTTCAGAAATTATCCTGATTATGGTTTACACAAAGCCGGCTACTGCATTAATGCAGGTCTTGAGTGGTTTGTTGACTGGATGCAGAATTCTAATTTCGGAGAGAAAGAAATTGAATTTTTAAGATCTCATAAATCAAAAAATAATAAATCTATCTTTCATGAAGATTTTCTAAACTGGTTAAAGAAAGATGGCAATTTTCAGAATATAACTTTAAAGGCAATTAGTTAAGGAAGAACTGTACATCCTCATCTTCCTTTAACTATTGTGCAGGGACCGATAGCTTTAGCACAAATTCTTGAAACTCCATTATTAAACCAGTTAAACTTCCAGACTCTTATTGCAACAAAGGCCTGCAGAATAAAAGAGATGGGACGAAGGCAATTGTTAATTGATTTTGGAGCGAGAAGAGCGCAGGACAGAGGTGCTATTGCAGGTGTTCGCGGAGCTTTAATTGGCGGCGCAGATTTCTCCTCTAATGTCGGCATTTCTCATATTCTTGGTTACCCGCCAAAAGGAACGCATGGGCACAGTATGGTTCAGCTTTTTATTTCTATGGGGATGAGTGAAGAAGATGCTTTCCAGGCTTTTGCAGAACTTTATCCAGATGATTGTATTCTCCTTGTCGATACTATTAACACTCTTGAAAGCGGAATTCCAAATGCAATAAAAGTTTTCCAGAAACTTAGGAAGAAAGGACACAAACCTTCAGGTATCAGGTTAGATTCCGGAGATCTTGCGTACCTTAGCCTTCAGGCAGCTAAAATGTTAAATGATGCCGGGTTTGAAGAAGTTAGTATAGTCCTTTCCAACGAGCTTGACGAAATGAACATTTGGCAAATTATAACTCAAATTTCTGAAGAAGCCCATAAGTATAATCTTGATCCCGATAAGGTAATTAACCGGTTAATTTATGGAGTTGGAACAAGAATGATTACATCTGCAGGAGATAGTGCCCTTGGAGGAGTTTATAAACTTGTTGCTGTAAAAGAAAATAATGAATGGCAACCGGCACTAAAAATTTCCGAATCAATGGAAAAGATTCCTAATCCCGGTGAAAAAAAAGTCTGGCGAATTTATGATAAAGCAGGTATAGCAACGGCTGATTTAATCACTCTCGGAGATGAAAATCCTAAGGAAATGAATGAAATACATCTTCATCATCCGGTTAATAATTCTAAGAAAAGAATTTTATCCAAAGAGCAAATTTCCAATATAGAGCCAATGCTTTTTGATATTATGATTGATGGTAAGATTGTTTATGAATTCCCGTCAATTGATGAAATAAGGAAAGTAAAACTACATGATATTGATTGTCTTGATTCAGGAGTAAAAAGATTAATTTTCCCTCATAACTATCATGTTTCATTATCAAAAAAACTCTGGGAATTAAAGCAGGAATTAATCCAGTCAATTAAAGAAAATTAGTATTTCGGAAATATTTTAAAACTGTTGAGTTTTCTCACTAATGATTTTACTTATTTTCATCACTTTTTGTAAAATTTATAAAATGCGATACTCATTTGATTTTTGAATTTTGATATTCATAAGTGTAAATTAGGCCTGTATAATTTCCACTTAAGAAAGTTCACTCAATACAAAAAGGATTGAGAAAATGAAAACTTTCATAATACTTGCCAGTTTTTCTTCAGGAGCAGTAAAGCAATAAAATTTAATAAACATTAAACGGAGGTTGATATGCCGGTAAAAAAATTAAAACAATATTTGGATGAAAACAAAATCAAATATTTATCCATATCTCATTCATCCGCATACACTGCACAAGAAATTGCAGCTACTGCTCATGTGCCTGGTAAAGAATTAGCCAAAACGGTTATAATAAAAATTGATGGTAAAATGGCTATGGCAATTCTTCCTGCTTCGTATAAAGTTGATTTCGAATTACTTAAAGATGTAACTGGTACATCAAATGTTCGTTTAGCAGAAGAATATGAATTCATAGACAAATTCCCTGGATGCGAACCTGGTGCTATGCCTCCCTTTGGTAACCTTTATGGTATGGATGTTTATGTTGCAAAAAGTTTAACTGGAGATGAAGAAATTGCGTTTAATGCCGGAACACATACAGAACTTATAAAGATGGATTACAAAGATTTTGAAAAACTAGTTAAACCCAAGATTATTGAGTTTTCATACCAGACAAAGCTGTAAACTTTGGAATAATGGAGTATTGGTTAAAAACTTCCATTACTCCAAAATTCCTTTATTCCAGGATTCTAACTGCCATACATCAGCTATATATTTTAATCATCATCTTTTCTTCTTCCTTTACTCTTAAAAAATATAAAATTCCCCAAGC
>CAZECH010000152.1:0-7316 GCA_964510675.1 uncultured Ignavibacteriaceae bacterium | reverse complement strand
CAGAAAATTATATAACCATTTTGTGCGTACATCCTGTGAAGCAGATTTACACTCCAGAAATCCTGTACCGCCTGTGAACCCGGTCCGCTGTAATTATCAATTAGAACCGGATATTTTTTTGATGGATCAAAATCTGCTGGCTTAATTATACCCGCATTTAATTCCACTCCATCTGATGTTGTGAATGTAAGAAGTTCTGCTGGAGAAAAATCATACTCACTGAATTCAACCATATCAGGTTCGATCAGTTTAAATATTTCCTCTCCATCAATATTAAATAAAATTGTGGAAGGCATTGTGTTTATGTCCGAATACTCATCAATAAAATATTTATTGTTTGGAGTTATATTGATTGAATGAGTTCCTTTTTTCTCTGTAATTCTTTTTTTATCAGAACCATCAAGTTTGATTGAATAAAAATCTTTATTCAAAGGAGATCTCTCCAAGGAAGTGTAATAGATAATTCCTTTTTCTTCATCAACTGAAATGAGTTTATCTATTTCCCAATTTCCTTTTGTTAGCTGACTGATAAATTTTCCATCAAGGTTATATAAATATAGATGATGAAAACCATCTCTTTCTGATGACCAGACAAAACGTTTTCCATCTTCAAGAAATTTCAGATTATCAAAAACATCAACCCAGCAACTGTCTATCTCTGTTAAAATAACTTTGGCTTCACCGGTATAAGCATCAGCTAAAATCAATTCAAGTTTATTTTGCAGGCGATTCAATCTCTGAATTGAAAGTTTTGCTGGATTATTTGTAAACTTAATTCTCGGGATATAGATATCGGTTTCTTCACCAAGGTCAATCCACACAGTATTAGCTGAAGAAATATCAACAACACCGATCTTTACTAAAGAGTTTTTAGCCCCTGGTTTTGGATAGTATTGCTTTAAACCTGAAAAATAAAGTGAATCATATTTGGGAATGTAAACTACAGGAACCTTCGACTGATCAAGCTGCCAGAATGCAATTGATTTACTGTCAGGCGACCATTCCCATCCCTGGATTATACTGAATTCTTCTTCATACACCCAATCAAAAACTCCATTCAGGATTGTTTCACTTCCATCGAAGGTTAACTGCTTTTCTTCACCGGATTCAATATCAATTATGTATAGATTATTTGCTCTCACAAATCCCAGTTTTTTTCCATCGGGAGAAAATTGAACATTCACTTGCTCATCATCAGAATCAATCGCCTGGACTATCTTCTTTTCACTTACATTATAAATATAAAATGTTCCTCCTGTTTTAACTGAACGTGCATATAATAATCCTGTTATAAGAATATATTTTTCATCAGGCGACCATTCATAATTCCATAAAGGAATCTCTCCTCCATCAGGAGTAACTAATTCATTCCCATAAATGATTGGTTTCTCTTCTCCTGTTAAAACATTATGTTCATAGATTGAGTAAGCTTTATCTTCAAATTTTAAAAAAGAATATTTCTCTCCATCTCTAAACCATTTTAATCCGCTGATTGATGGTTTTAAGTCAGTGTTTGTAACGATATCATCGATTGTAAGCTTTTTATTCTGCGGTATTAGAAAAGATTGGCCAAGAAAAATAATTATAAGAATTTTAACTAAAGATAACTTCACCTTTTCTCCTTTGACTATATAATACTTACCCAAAATTAGTTAATTGTGTTACGGAAAGGAATTATCATTTAAAATAAAAAAGTATAACCCGGGGCTTTCGGGTTATACTTATTAGTGGAGGAAGAGATCTTAGGGGAAGCTCTTACATATTAAACCAGTATGTAAACTTTATCATAAAAATATTATCGGCATGAGTATCTAATAACCTGTTGAATGACCTGCCAAGTCTGAAATTTCCAACTTCTTCAAAATCTGACCTTGTTTGTGTCCAGACAAGATAAACAACCGAACCCGGAACATACTCCCATCTTAAAACTGCATTACCCCTCAGGGATTTGAAATTAAAATCAGGATTATCTATCACAAAAGAATTTGCCGGACCATTTCCGTCCGGATCAACAGTTAAAGCAGATTCATCAAAGGTCGAATTTCCGCTTCCATAAATATTATAATTAAAAGTTCCGGGTTCAGCTAACTCTTTAAAATCAGCATAATCTCCTGACGAGATTAATGGCTGAGCATAAAGCTGCAAACTTAGCTGAGGATTAAATGTCCAGTTTAATCTTATTCCGGCACCAAATGTTTTCTGATCAAGATTTGCAAATACGTACCGGCTGCCATAAGTATTTACAGCTGTTTCATCTGTAAAAGAATCAACCCATTGGAGTGATTGTTTATTGATATAGTAATAAGGACTAATAGTGATTGATATATTTGTCGACGGACGAATTTCAACTGAAGCATCAAAATCCAGGTTATATGAATTATCTGTTTGCCGGTAAGTATAGAAACCTGCACCAATGACTATATCTTTCCTGTTATCCGAGTTAGCATAAGCATTAACCTGGTACCCGGAAGGATTAAGAGTCAAGGGACCTCCTCTAGTTCTTCTGTTGTTTACTGTTTCGGGGTTGTAAGCAAGATTCCAGTTTAATGTGTAATAATTAAGGAATCTTATAAATCCAAAATGAAATATTCCTTCCCAGGTTATATTTCCGTCATAATCATAATTTCTGAAAATTGCTCCGCCAGCTTCAAGATACCTGTAGATAGATGTCTGTTCTGTCCAGAAATAACCGGCCCCAACATGCATATTTAATACATCAGCTCTCCATAAAAATCCAAGATCATTTATGTCGAACTGAGGAGAAATAAATCCAAAAGCTGAATTAAAGAAAAAGTTTCCTCTCTGTTTATTCAGTACCAATCTTCCTGCATAACCTGTTAAATTTGTTGCTGAACTATCCAATGAAAAATTCACAGCATCGGGTCTTTGAAAATAATGCTGAGAATTACTTTGTAAATCAATAATTCTTGATGGCTCACCTGTTATATGACTTAAGCCCGACCATCCTGCAATAACCCATGTTTTTGATGAATCAAGAAAAGTCCAGCCATCGATACCAAACACATATGAACCTTTATTTATTTCATCTCTCAACCTTTCATCTTCATAAAACCTGTTAGTAATTGTTGATATGAACCCTATTCCCTGCTTGCCGTCATTAATTTCATTCTGTGCTCTGACAATTCCATAATATGTTAAAGGTTCAACTTCAGTTTCTGACCTGATACCTCCAACATCCATCCTTGCAGACTCTCTGGAGGTTAAAGATTGAATTACACCAACATTCCAGTCGTTACCAATTTTTCCCGTAATCTTGGCGGCACCTAGTATGTGAGTTCCATCCGGGTAATCGGTAAAATCGGCATCCGGGATACTGCCCTGTGGGGCTCTGCCGATTCTCCTGCTATAAAAGAAATCCGGATTTGACCAGTTAAATCCCCAGTAGTTTGTAGCGCCGCCCATTCCAAAATTAAATATGGTTGATCCTTCTACAAAGAAAGGTCTTTTCTCATCAAAAAAAGTTTCAACATCACTCAAATTTATTACTGCCGGATCAATTTCCACCTGGCCAAAATCTGGATTTATTGCTGCATTTAGTGTAAGATTTGTACCCAAACCAACCTTGAAATCTACACCCAAACCCGGGATGTAAGCTGATTGTGAATTAAATGGATCGTTTGCTTCCGGGTGAGTATACTCGGCTCTTGTTGTAAGGTAGGGAAGAATTTCAAACCTGCCTGGCGGTGTTATATTATCAATTCCTTTAAGCTGGGCAAACCTGGAAACAAATCCATTTTCATTTTTAGGAATATAAATGAAAAAATCTCTTTCATTTTTTCGGGCAATATCTCTTCTGAAATTTACTCCCCAGGTATTCTCTGAATTTATTTGGAACCTCAGTTGAGAAAAAGGAATCCTTAATTCAGCAGTCCATCCTGATTCATCAATCTTAACCTTACCTTCCCAAACGCCATCCCATGTATTATCGTCCCAGGTATCATTGTACAGAACACCATCATACAGAGTACCGGCAGCATTAACTCCAAAATAAAATCCGCTTCTCTTATCAAAGTAAGGGTCAAGAAAAATTCCGAACAGGTCTGAAGTTACATCAACGTCTTTTCTTGCAAGCCTGGCAATGATCGAATCAGGATATGAATCGTACATTCTTGCGCCGACATATAAAGCTGCATCATCAAAACCAATTCTGACTTCGGTTTTCTCGGATGGCTCTTTTCCTTCATCCGGATCTAATTGTGTGAACTGGGTTACGGGTGCAATATGCTTCCAGAAATCTTCCTGCAGCTCTCCATCAATGTTTACAATGCTACTTATTTTAATTGCTGTTACTTCTGGTTTAGTATTTACAGTGTCTTGCCCCAGTGGTGTTATCTTTGCTGCTAATGAAATAATTATACCAATTGTAAATGCAGTTTTCATAAAGATTATCTTTTTTCAGTATGAAAATGTTTTATTTCAATTAGATTGTCCATTTGATTTCTACATACGGTCATTTTAAATGATTAACGCTTCAATTTTTTAATTTCAATAAGGCCTATTGATGTCTCCAAATAGATATTTGTTCCTCCACCATTAACATTATAAACAGCATGATATTCACCTTTCCTTTTATCTTCAGTGGAGGATTTAAACTCTGATTTTATAAGTTCTGAAATCCCTTTCTTATCAATTGTCCATGTATTGCCTTCAGCAAACTTGATTGTAGCTTCAATTGTTACCCTGGCATTTTCCGGAATGTATACAGTTAAATCCCCATAACCGGTTATGATTTTACTTTCTTTATTTCCAACAGAAACAAATTCAGTAATAATATTACCAGCTCCGGATGTTACAATTATTTCACCTGAAAGATTCTTCAATACAACATCTCCGGCGCCTGTTGTTACAGTTCCACCTTTATCTATTTTTGTGCCCGTAACATTACCACCACCGGTTGTTACAACCGTAGTACCCGAAATATTATTTACAGAAACATCACCTCCGCCTGTTGTTATTTTAACATCATTCCCCACATTGCTGCTGGTTACATTACCTCCGCCTGTACTTACAGTTAATGTTTTTTCAACGTTATCAACAGAAACATCACCACCACCAGTACTTACTATGCATTCACCTTCTACTTTACCAACAACAATATCTCCACCGCTGGAACTGAGTTTTACATTACCTTTAATATTCCCACACTTTACATCTCCTCCGGCGGTACTTGCTTGTATCTCCCCATTTACATCTTTTAATTGTATATCACCACCGGCAGTATTAGCATCTATTTCACCTTTTATATTACCCAAAACTTTAATATCACCACCTGAAGAATTCAGGCTAAGATTATATTCTGATGGTACTGTAATTTCAAAATCAGTATAGCTATCTGACCTGATAGTAATGTTGCTGTCATCCTGTAAAATTTTTACATCCCTATAATCATCTTCATCTTCTTCGTACAAAACTTCAACTTCATTCTTATCCCATGTCTTAATCTGAATATCTCCGGCAGCCAGTGATACAGATAAACTACCTCCTTTATTTACCTTAAAAGTTTTTTTAGTAAAGTCTTCCTGGGCAAAGCTTTTGAAAATAAATATCAAAAGGCAAAATGATGTAATTATAACCGTGAAAAGAAATTTATTTTTCATTTTTAATATTCTCCTGTAAAGCTGTTCTTATCTGAAATTTTACATAATTGTTTTCTTCTTTTTTAAGATTCTCCCTGAATGCTGAAATCTCTTCCTCGTTAAAGCCATTTCCTTTTTCACTTATCTCTTTAAGACTGGTAATTGCTTCAATCCTCATTGCAGAGTTCTCGTCATTTAAAAGAATATAAAGTAAAGCTTCTCTTAATTCTGTATCAAAAGGAAAACCCCTGAGCAGTTTTAATGCTTCTCTTCTTACACCAAGATTTGTATCGTATTTTGCAACTGTTATCAGTGCTGCTTTTATTTCTTTGTCATCCTTTTTTGTATTTGCACCGATTACGTTTACAGCATTTAAGCGAACACCCGGATTCTGTTCATAAAGCATAGAGTAGGTTAAAATATTCTGAATTTTAGGATCATTAACTTTTCCTTTTATGCGCAGAGGTTTTATTGCTTCAACGGTAAATTCTATTTCACCATCAGAGGGATCCTGGTCAATAAATCTGAGATTTGTTATTTGTGTATTTGTTTCAAGAGTTGAAAGATCATTTTCCTCAATAATATTCTGAATATCAGGCTGGATTTTTTTATCAAACAACAGGTAGCCGGCAAATATCCCGATGATCAAAACAACAGCACCACCAAATGCGATTTTTAATGGGGAAAAGAAGAAACCTGAAAAATCAATCAGAGGAAACCTGGATGTTCTGCGTTTTGTTTTTTCTACTCTTAATGCTGCATTTAATTCTCTTCTTGCTTCAGATAAAAGATTCTGTTCAACCTCCGGTAAAGATGATCCTTTTATCATAGTGTGAAACCGTTTCTGTTTTTCAATCTCTCCGCTGCATTCATTGCAACTTTCCAAATGATTGAGCAATTCATCTTTTTCTTTTTGTGTCATCTCATCATACAAAAAGAGCTGGATCCATTCTTTATATTTTTTATGATTCATTTTTTATTTCCTTTCTCAATGTCATGCCGAACTTGTTTCGGCATCTTATTCTGCAAGTTAAAAGACCCTGAAACAAGTTCAGGGTGACAATATTGATTTTAAAATATACGTGTCAAGCGTATAATTCACTTAACTGCTCGCGGAGTTTATGATTAGCTTCAAAGAGATATTTCTTAACAGTTCCTTCGCCGCAGTTGATCATAACAGCAATCTCTCTTATTTTATAACCTTCAAAATGTTTGAGCATAAAAATCATTTTTTGTTTCGGTGAAAGTTTCTCAAGTGCTTCATTCACGTTATTAGTAATTTCATTTCTTATAAGATGTTCATCAGGTGAATTATCTGAATCATCCTTGCCTGCTATATTATCTATTTCCTCAGTTTCCATATCATTATTAATTCTCATCATAGTTTGTTTATTGCTACGGCTTACAAAAGTGAGGCAGACATTTGTTGTTATCCTGTAAAGCCATGTCGAGAACTCACTTTTAAATTTGAAATTTTTCAATCCTCTGAACACTCTAAGAAAAACTTCCTGATAAATATCTTTGGCATCATCGCGATCATTAACATATTTCAATGCAATAGAAAGCACATTCCTGTCGTATCTGCAAATCAATTCATTAAATGCAGATTCATCTCCATTTTGAGCTTTATTTATTAATTCAGTATCGCTAAGAATCATTAAAACTTCCGAAAACTGTTTATTAGACTATGGAAAAATCAAAAGGTTGGGGATGAAAAGA
>CAZECH010000151.1:0-7371 GCA_964510675.1 uncultured Ignavibacteriaceae bacterium | reverse complement strand
AATATCTTCAATATCCCAAACATGATTTGTAATCCCTGCTTCCATTGCGGGGGTACATCTTAAAGTTTGATGAATCCTGATAAAGTTATAATGGAAAAAATGTAAATCAATTGCACATTGTAAATTATATAATTTCTTTGAGAAAGCATTGCGGTAAATTCAGACTTGCTGATTTGATACAGTAACCCAAGCAATTGAAAGATTAACTAAAATATAACAGAAAAGAGTTATCAAAATCACCTTATTTTAACTAAAAATATTTTATACTCTTTGCATTAGATAGGAATTTTTGTACCACTACCCAGGTTTTTCTCCAAGGAAACACAATATTACCATTTATATAATGCCTGGATTTGAAAGAAATAATAATCTTATGAAAAAACTTGGGAAATTTAAAACAGGTGTATCCTGCCTGTACATTAAAAAACTGGAAGATGTCGATTTGAAAACTCTAAAGGAATTGATTGGGATCTCTTCTAAGTATATGAAGGAAAAGTATAAATAGATTTTATTTATACCGGACTTGATCCGGTATATAATTTTTAATTAAATAGTAGCGATTCCGCATCAAGTGCGGAATGACATTATGAAATCAGAATTCCATCTTCCTCATTCCAATATGACAAATTGCAAAATCATATTTCACCGGATCTGCAGGATCAAACTTTTTTAGCTTGGCGGTAATTTCTTCTGCCATTTTCCAGCTAACATTTTTTTTACTGGTAAGTTTTAATTTTCTGCTAATTCTTGCAATGTGTGTATCAACAGGAATGACAAGTTTGTTTGCAGGGATCTCATTCCACAATCCAAAATCAAGTTCATCTTTTCTAATCATCCATCTTAAAAATAAATTCATCCTTTTACATGCACTTCCTTTCACAGGTAATGGAAACATAAACCTGAATCCTAAACTTATTTTTCTTCTTTCTTTCTGCCTTTCAAGAAAATGCTTTGAGAATGCTGTGATACCTTCTTTTAAATTCACTTCCTTTATTTTATATCCTTTAAGGAAAAGATTTTTTAAAGAACCATATTCGTGATAGGTTCTGCCTAACAACATAAACAAATCTTTAACATCATTTTGGGAATAGAAGCGGTGTATAAAAACATTTTCAGGCTTATTCTTGTTATAGTTAAGAATAAAATCATAAGGTTTGTTTTCTGCTAACTTAACAAAGCTGTTAAGTGTATTTATAATCTGAGCTACATTTCCATAAGCAAATACAGAAGCAATGAATCCCATAACTTCAATATCTTTTTCATCATTAAATAAATGAAGAAACTGAAGAGGATCGGGAGAAATCCTGGTTCTATCAAATGCATAATAATGATGTTCTAATTTCTGTTTAAGATTCATATTCTGTGATAGATCAAATTGGTCTGTTTTAACTATAAAATATAAGGTATTAATTTTGAACAAAATTGAATATTGAATATTATTAATATTAGATAATATAAAATCTTACTCATTATTAATAAAAACATTCATTCATTGAGGGTATTACCGTTTATATTGTTACTTTCTTTTGTTGTATCCGGATCATTAGCTTACTCAAAAGAAATTCCTCCAGAAGATAACGATAAAAAATCGTCCGCCGATTCACTGCACAATCCAAACCAAACAGGTAAACATCAGCTGAAATATGCTTTGAGGTTTAATAATCATTATGATGCAAATTTATATCTTTCAGAAACAACCCCTGGGAAAAGTTCTAGCAAACCAACAGGCATTGTACTTGAAGATGGAACTACATTGAATTATGAATCTGATTTAAATTCTACAAGACTGTTCACATTGCTGGGATTAACTGCAGTTGTAGATGTTGCAGGATACTACAGGTTGAAAGATCTTTGGTACGACTGGCCTACATCAAAATTCCATACAACTGATTTTAAGCTTGATTTTATAACATATAAGTTAATGGATAAATACGGACATTTCTTGCATAGCTTTTTTGTTAGTGATTTCTTTTCACGTGGTTACAGATGGTCGGGAATCTCAGGTGAAAATTCCGTTTACTATGGAGCTTTATCAGGCTGGTTATGGATGCTTCAGATTGAAATTGCTGATGGCTTTTTTGAAGCCTGGGGATTCAGCTGGGGAGACTTGATGTTTAACACTTTTGGATCCGGATTTTCTCTTATGCAGCAGCTTTACCCTGAAGCTTTAGGAGGATTACAGCCGAAAGTAAGTTACCATAAATCGGACGCACTTAGAGAAAGAAAATATAACAATGGTACAAAAAGCATAATTGACGATTACGAGGGAATAACATGGTGGCTTTGTGCAAATGTATACCACTACATGCCTGAGAACATTCAGAAAAACTATCCCGCATGGCTTAAACCATTTGGTTTAGCTGTAGGATATTCTGCTCACAGAATTGCTAATGATCCGCAAGGTGGGGAAAGAGTTTTACTGCTTGGTCTCGATTACGATCTTAGGAAATTATCTTTCGGTGAGAATAATAACCTTTTTAAATTTTTAAAGAATGAATTAAACATAATCAGGCTTCCATTACCTGCGATTCAAATAACCCCTAATGGGATCTGGTATGGTTTATATTTTTAGTTCACCACTGCACTTTCTAATAATTATTCCCGGAGGAAAAATATGAATGGCTCATCTACACTAACACCATTAGCTGCCATGGCAGTAAATAAAATGTCTGGCGATATGAAGTTTGTTGGAGTATTTTATATAATTATAGGGGCTCTCTATTGTTTAACAATTGTTGGTGCTCTTATTGGAATTCCTTTTATTATTTGCGGACTTAGATTACGGGAATCTGCTGATTCTTATACTGCTTTTATCAGTTCAAATGATTCACATATGCTAGAGAGAGCGTTTGAAAAGCAAGGAAGCTTTTTCTTTATTCAGAAAGTGTTATTGATAATAGGACTGGTACTGATGATACTTTATATAATTTTTATTATTGCTTTTGGTGCAGCGATGTTCAGTGCAATGAGCGGAAATTATAATTATTAAAATTATTTGAATTGAAAAAGTGAGGCTCACTCCAAATGAGCCTCACTTAAAATCTTAATAGCCATATCTTACTTTAAATTTCAAAAGAGACTCATCATCTTTTTTAACGGGTATTTTGAATGTTATATTCTGCGCATCTTTCTTTTCATAAGTATGAGATGATGAAATAATTTCCCAGTACACTCCAAGGTATCTTTCAATTTCAACCGTAATATCTTCATTCTTCCGGTTCTTAATTTTTATTTCGTAAGCCTGTTCATAAACTCTGTCTGTTATCTTTTTATTTTCAGTCTGCACTTCTTCAACAACAATATCAAATGCATCACCTATCTTTAATTTAACTTTTTCATTTTTAGGGGTATGGTCAACCATATCTTCACCAATAAATTCAATATATTTTCCATCTTATTTATACATTCTTACTTTTCCCTTGGGCATCGGCATTCCCATATTGTTTGATTCTTTATTTTCAAACTCAACAACAACACTTACTTTGCCTGTAGTGGTTGGATTATTATACCCGTATGAACTGCCGCTCCTGTAAAAATATTTTTTCACTGCTTTTACATCCGCAGCTTCAAACAAAGAGATTTGTTTTGTTTCATTATTTGAAATTGTTGTTGGACGCTGCAGATCATAAATATGATATTCAAAAAATTCTTTCTCCTGAAACTGCGGCTCACTCACAGATTTATTAACCATATCGTACATTTCCTGTCTCCCCTTTTGAATAAACATATCTTTAACAAGATTCACATCACCAGCAACAAGTTTAAGCTTTGCGTTTTTATAAGTTGTCCCGGAAGTATTTTCTACACTAACCCATGAATTTAAATCAAGTTCAGTATCATTCTCATTCAATACAGCAACATATTCTGTATGCCAGTTCATTCCTCCTGTCTGGTAAGAGATTTCAACATCCTGTTTTCCCGATGAATTTGAATTAACAATCCATAACAATGTTGGTTTTGTAATTAAACCTTCAGGTAATTCTCCTACAGACAACCTGTACCTGGATAGATTTGGAAGCATTACCAAACCACCTTCTTTTTTCTCAAGAACAATCTGTCCGCTAAAAGCAGAAAGAAGTTTTCCTTCAATAAATTCATTGTTCTCACCAATCAGTTGCATTTCTTTATCAATGTACTTCTGAAGAATTTTATCAAGACTTATAAGATCATATTGATAATTCTGTTCAGTTACTTCCCCGTTTAATTTGATATGAACACTTGTGGGATCAATATATTGTGCAACATCTGTTATTGCTATTTGAGACTTACCTGATTTTATATCGATTGTCCTTATATCTTTTATAACTCCAAGATTTGAGTTGTAAACAGTTACTGCAATTGATTTTTGATCAACCTGCTGTGCAGTTATTTCACTAAGAGATAAAAAAAGGAATGAAAGCACAATTAAAAAAGTTGGCTTATTCATAATTATTAAGCTCCATTTTTTTGTAATAAATATATTTTGTTGAACTGCTATGAAATTGATAATGTTCCTTCAATGCTAATATTTTTCTTTTAGTTAATAATTAGATTTTAATATATCCTTACTTTAATTTAAGAACAAAAATTTAAACTATTATTAATGAACAATACTTATCTGATTTTACTTCTCACTGCATTTTTAATTTCTTCTTCATGGGGACAAGCTCCTTCATTTGGTTCACGCCAGGATAAAGGTTTAATTGAATCCAAAGAAATAAATGAAGCATCCGGGATTGATGCGAGCAGGAAAAATAAAAACGTTCTCTGGATTCATAATGATTCCGGAGATTCTCCCAGAATTTTTGCAATTAATTCTGAAGGGAAACATTTAGGATTTTACAAAATTAAGGGCATCACAAACAGGGATTGGGAAGATATCGCTGTTGGTCCCGGACCAGAAGAAAATACAGATTACATTTATATTGCCGACATCGGAGATAACCTTGCTCAATACAATACGAAATATATTTACAGAATTCCTGAACCGGTTGTTTCTTCAAACCAGAATCCGGTTAATACTACAATAAAAGATGTTGACGTAATAAAATACAAATATCCGGATGGACAGCGTGATGCAGAAACAATTTTGATTGATCCTTTGACAAAAGATATATTTATAATCTCCAAAAGAGAAAATAAAGTGAGAGTTTATCTTGCAGCATATCCCCAGCAATTAAATACAATTATAACGCTCAGATATGTTGCAACTTTACCTTTAACCAATATCGTAGGCGGCGATATTTCTAATGATGGTTCAGAGATTCTTTTAAAGAATTATGATTCTGTTTACTACTGGGAAAGGAACCTGATGCAGAAAATTTCAGAAACATTAACAAAGAATAAATATTATACTCTTCCATACAAAAGAGAAGTCCAGGGTGAAGCAATTTGCTGGAGTTTTGACTCCAAAGGGTACTATACTTTAAGTGAGAAAGTAAAAAAGGTTAAGCCGCACCTTTACTTTTATTCCAGAATAGATTCCAAATAGATGGAGTTGTCTATAAAACTAGCAATAATTTGTAATTTACAATTAACATAGTAGAATGATAAAAAGATTCCTCTCATTTAAAGATTTTGTACATGAACTAGTAACTAAAGAAATAAAAGTTCTGATAGTATTTTTCCTGCTCTTTTCAAGTGCACTTATTTTTATTGGAGTTGGAAATATTGTTTCTAAAGGTTCAACACGGGATTTTGACATCACCATAATAAAATCTTTTAGATCTATGGATGATTTTGGCTTACCTTCCGGACCAATATGGATAAAAGAGTTTATGACTGATATTACTGCTCTTGGCGGAGGAAATGTCTTAGCAATAATTACAGTATTTGTTTCAATCTTTCTCATCCTTCAAAAACGGTATGATGCATTCTGGCTTTTACTTGCAGCAACCATAGGAGGTACATTAATCAGTTTTTGGCTTAAAGACATTTACGATAGAGAACGTCCCGATTTAATTTACAGGTTAGTTACTGTCACATCACTCAGCTTTCCAAGCGGGCACTCAATGATGTCTGCGGTTTTATATCTAACTCAAGCTGCTATTGTTGCAAGATTTCAGAAAGAAAGAAAAATTAGGATTTATATTTTAAGCATTGCATTGGTTCTTACATTCATCATCGGGTTAAGCAGAGTTTATCTTGGAGTTCACTATCCCACCGATGTACTTGGCGGCTGGACAATTGGACTTGCCTGGGCTTCTTTATGCTGGGTTATTGCCTGGTATATGCAGCGAAGAAAAAGACTGAAGCAGTTAGAACTTGAGCAAGTGTAAGGTTATCGTTGGTCATTTATAATTATTCTAAAACTATAATTTCTTGACCTTGAACTTGCACTTACACTTTTCATCCATCGTGTGTAATAGGATTAACTTCATATCTCATAAATTTCTCTTTAGGTTTTATTCCTGAACCATAGTGAATTGTGTAGATATAGGTAAATTCAACACCGAGAAATAAAATTTGAGCAGAGTAATAAATCCACAAAAGAAAAATTACTAATGAACCCGCAGCACCATAAGTAGAACTTAAAGAACTACTTCCGATATAAATTCCTATTAAATATTTTCCGAGAACAAAAAGAACAGACGTTACCAACGCTCCAACCCAGACATCTTTCCAGCTAATATTAACATCTGGGAGTATTTTGAATATCATTGCGAATAATAAAAATATAACGCCAAGGGATATACCCACGTTAATTAGATCTAAAATATAAATAGGGATTGCTATAAATTTTTCATTTACAAAATTGCTTAAAGCGGATAAACCGGCACTTATAAGAAGCGATACTAACAACAGAAAACCTGTGGTTATAACCAGAGCGAAGGATTGAACTCTATCCTTTAAAAGTCCTTTAAATATATTTCCGCCCGGCTTAGGTTTTACTCTCCAGATCATATCTAATGATTCCTGAAGTTCAACAAAAACAGCAGTTGAACCAATAAAAAGAGTTACAAAACTGATAATGATCGCGATGATCCCTGCCTCAGGATTATTTGTATTTTTTAAAGTAGTTTGAATAACCTGTGCACCTTCATTTCCAACCATGTCCCTTATCTGTCCGACCAATTCTCCTTTGGCAGCATCAGGGCCAAAAATAAATCCTGCAACAGAAATAGCAATTATTAATAAAGGAGCCTGTGAAAAAAGGGTATAGAAAGACAATGCTGCACCAAGCTTAGGTGCTTTATCATCAATCCATTTCTCAAAAACCTCTTTGATGAATTCCCAGATCTTCTTAAAATTTAATTTGATTGCCATACTTAAAAGATAAAAATTTTTTAATTGTATTAAAGAGGTAAAAAGCACATTAGGATTTAGTTACAACGGAGATAATCTCATCCCTAAAGGGATTCCATAATTTTTTTTGTTTATTCTTTCTATAAA
>CAZECH010000150.1:0-7401 GCA_964510675.1 uncultured Ignavibacteriaceae bacterium | reverse complement strand
GACAATCTGAAGATTATAATTTTTATATTAAAGATTTAAAAGTCGGGGATGCTCCACAGACCCAAGTAGCGGCTTCGGTTACTATTTTCCCTGTTCCAGGTCTTCAGGCTCAGTTACTATGGAGATATTATGATAATTACTATGCTGAATTCGATCCTTTCAGTAGAACATCTCTCTTTGGAAGAGGAGAACAAGTCTGGCAAATACCGGCTTATAACTTATTCGATTTTCATTTTTCCTATAATATTCCCGCGAAAGTTGCCGGTGCAGATGTGACTTTATTTGCACATGTATTCAACTTGTTTAATGAATTATATGTAGAGGACGCAGTGGATAATTCAGAATTCAATGGATATTATGGTAATGATACCGACAGAAATAATGATGGTAGAATAACTTTTTTAGATGGGTTACATAAGGCTGATGATGCCGAAATTTATCCTGGTTTACCTCAAACATTTAATCTTGGATTTAGTGTGACGTTATAGTTTATTAGAATCTATTTAATGTGTAACGGCTGCTTTACGGCAGCCGTTTTTTTAATTCAGCAACAACAATATCCTATCCAACCTGATCGAACCAAGCAGCCTGAATAAATCTGAGAAGGGAATTTCTCTATCCCACGAAAAAAGAGTGATAAAAGCCTGGCCAACAACCATATCTCTTGCAACAAATCCCCAGAACCTGCTGTCGAGGCTGTCATCCCTGTTATCTCCCATCATAAAATAATAGTCTTTCTTAAATGTATAAGATGAAACAGGAATTCCTTCTATTGTAACTACATTACCTTCCACATCAACAACTCTTTTTCCATATTCTCTGTCTATAGTAGTTCTCCATTGCTCTACATTATAAGGATTCAACATTATTTTATATCCTTTGTGAGGAATTACCAAAGGTCCGTAATTGTCTTCGTTCCATTGCATTCCTCTTGGGAATATTCTTGGTTCAACATTTTCTTTTGGTCTGGCATAAGGACTAAGGTATTTAATGTGTGATGGAATCCAGAATTCTTTTCCATTTACAAAAACAACTTTATCAATAATCTCAATTGTATCTCCCGGAGTTCCTATACATCTTTTAACATAATTAACACCTTTTTCTACCGGAACCAGAAGATCCCTATCTCCGGGGTATTCAAATACAACTATTTCCCCAGCCTTAGGTTCCTTTATTGCTGGTAATTTAAAGTATGGTAGTTCTACTTCTGTGAAGGGTATGTATTTGGGAGATGATGAACCGTAAATAAATTTATTAACAAGAACAAAATCCCCAACAAGTATTGTATCTTCCATAGAGCCTGTCGGTATTCTTGTATTCTGAATTACAAAAGTAATAATTATAAAAGCTGCAATTGCTGCAAACAGAAGCTGTTCAAAAAATTCTCTCGCTTTTTCTTTTGGTGTTTTAGGTTTGTTTATTTCTTCAGGTGATTTTATTCCAAAGAATCTTTTTAATCCGTTTTTGAATGACAATGTATCTCCGTATTTATTTAAAAAATTTTTCTAACCTGCTTTTATTGACTCAAGTTTGCTGCGTAGAGTTTCATTCACAATTTTAGGATTGGCTTTACCTTTGGTTTCTTTCATTACTTGGCCGATAAAAAATCCAACTACCTTTTCCTTTCCCTTAACAAATTGCTGAACTTCAGTCTTATGCGAATTTAAAATTTTATCAATCACTTTCTCAATTTCAGAAGAATCGGTTATCTGGATAAGATCATTTTCACGAATTATTTTTTCAGGATCTTTATCTTCTTTCAGCATTGTGATAAAAACATCTTTAGCGATCTTTCCGCTGATTATATTTTCATTTATCAGATTGATAAGCTTACCAAGATTTGAAGCTGAAATGGGAAAAGCGGCAATTTCAATTTTCTGCTCATTAATTATTTTTAGAACATCGCCCATAATCCAGTTACTTGCAGCTTTATAATCACTTGTTATTGAAATTACTTCCTCAAAATAATCAGCGATTGCTTTATTTTGTGTAAGAATATCAGCATCGTACTCCGGAAGTTTATATTTATTTATAAATTTTTCTTTTCGTTTATCAGGAAGTTCCGGAAGATTTTCAGCTATTTTGTTTTTCCATTCTTCGGATACTACAATTGGTAGCAAATCCGGTTCAGGGAAATACCTGTAATCGTGTGCTTCCTCTTTAGATCTCATTGGAAAAGCTTCATTCAACTCTGCATTCCACAACAAAGTTTCCTGGATAATTTCTCCACCGTCTTCAAGAATATTAATTTGTCTTTCAACTTCATGGTTAATTGCTCTTTCAACATTACGAAATGAGTTCATATTTTTTACTTCAGTTTTTGTTCCAAGCTTAACACTTCCATTTATTCTAACAGAAATATTTGCATCGCATCTTAAAGAACCTTCTTCCATGTTACCATCGCAAATTCCGAGATATTGAACAATCTGCCTGATCTTATAAAGATACGTGTAAGCTTCTTTAGCAGTCCGGAGATCAGGTTCACTTACAATTTCCATCAATGGAGTTCCGCACCTGTTAAGATCAACTAAAGTTTCAAATCCCTGGTCGTGAATTGATTTTCCGGCATCCTCTTCAAGGTGAATTCTTTTTATCCTGATTTTTTTATCTGAGTTTCCATCAGATTCAAAATTAATAAAACCATTTTCGCAAAGAGGCAATTCATACTGGGAAATCTGGTAACCTTTGGGAAGATCTGGATAAAAATAATTTTTTCTTGCGAGAACAGATCTTTCATTTATCGTGCAGTTAGTTGCAAGTCCGGTTAAAATTGTAAACTCAACAGCTTGCTTATTTAATACGGGCAAAGTTCCCGGATGCCCAAGACAAATCGGGCAAACATTTGTGTTTGGAGGATTACCAAACTTTGTAGAACATCCGCAAAATATTTTAGATTTTGTAAGTAATTGTGCGTGAACTTCTAAACCGATTACAGCTTCGTATTTATTTATATCTTCCATACTTTAGATTTGAATGTTAAATATATAAAAGAAAACCAAAATTCGGAATGTATATAATGGGGAAATAAGGATAGATAATTTTTAAATTTCGGTAGTGTCCTAATTAGGACACTACCGAGCGTTTGATTCTTTGATTACAGAACATTATGTTATTATAGATAATCAAGATGTACTCACATTCAGGGAAAAGGTTTGATATGAACAAATATTTTGCGAAGAGAATTCTTTATAGTATTCTAGTACTCTAAAAATATTTGCTTTTTCTCTTTATTGCTGACTTAATTTAGTAACTTGCTATAATTCAATAATAAAAATGAATTTAATAATCTCAGGAGGATAAATGAAAAGTACTGTTATAATGTTAGTAATATTTTTAATGATCTCGACTTTAAATTTTGGATCTGGAAAATCGAACTATGTAAATCAAAACAAATCTAAAGATATTGTTGCCGGAAAATTTATTGTAAAATTTAAAAAGAGCAATACGCTCAATAAAATCTCGCAAGCTTCGCTTTCAAGTACACTGGCGAAATATAACGTATCGAGATACGACCAAATTTTTAAGACGGCAAAAAATTTAGAAATAAAAGAAAAGTTGAATTTAGATAATGTTTATGTTATGGAAACAAGTATTGCTTCAGATATTTGGAATATTGTGGAGGAATTGAGCAAAGATCCAAATGTTGAATACGCAGAACCAATCTACATTGACAAATTAGATGCAGTTGAACCAAATGATCCTCTTTACTCTCAGCAGCAGCATCTGACCCAAGTTCATGCACCTGAGGCTTGGGATATTCAGTTTGGTAATCCAGATGTTATAATTGGCATATTAGATAGCGGAGTGGATTGGGATCATGAAGATCTTTCTGGAGTAATTTGGAGTAATAGCGATGAAATCCCCGACAATGGAATTGATGATGACAACAATGGCTATATTGATGACGCTAGAGGCTGGGATTTTGTAACAGGCGTAAGCGGATCAGGAACTACAGATGCTAATCCTAATGAAGACAGTGAAGTTCCCGATAATAATCCAATGGATTTTAATGGTCATGGTACTCACGTTTCTGGAATAGCAGCTGGTCAAACTAACAATAATATTGGAATTGCTTCTGTTTCTTCAGGAGCGAGTATAATGCCCCTTAGAATAGGTTGGCTTGGTAATGATGGTACCGGTTATGTCAGTAATGAATTTGCTGCTGAAGCATATATTTATGCTGCAGATAATGGAGTTCATATTACCAATCAAAGTTCTGGCAATTCAGGACAATTAATTGTTGATGCTGCTCGTTATGCATTTATGCATGGAGTATTGATCGTAGAATCTGCAGGAAACGGAGATGGAATTACTCCGTCCGCCTTAGGATCCCAATCCTGGGTAATTAGTGTTGCCTCAATAAACGGAGCGGATCAAAAAACTTATTACTCCAGTTTTGGTAAATACGTAACTGTATCAGCACCAGGAGGCGAAATATTTTCTGGTGATGATTCTGACGGTATATTAAGTACTATAGTTTACCCGTCTTCCTTTTATGAAGGTGCTAAATATGTTAGGTTTCAGGGAACTTCGATGGCGGCACCTTTAGTAACGTCGGTTGCCGGATTAATTAAAGCACATGAGCCAGGTATAAGTGTTGTTGACCTTTTTACCAGAATTCAAAAAACAACCGATAACATTGACGGTATTAATCCAGATTACGCTGGTATGCTTGGAAGTGGAAAAATAAATGCTTACCGCGCACTTATAGAATCGGTTACAGCTGACACAAATTTCATTATTGTAGGTGCGGAAATAGATGATGCAGCCGGAAACAACAATGGCTGGTTAGATCAAGGAGAGCAAGTGACTCTTAAATTAAGAGTTAGAAATATTTGGCAAAATGCTGAGAATGTTAGCGCAGATTTATTTAGCAGTGAAACCGAAAAAATTACAATTAATTCAGGATCAGTTTCTTTAGGAAGTGTTTCTGGAATTCTTGATACAACCAATTGGGAACATGTAGTAAGTTTTAACATTACTTGTGATGCTGAGGCTTTACCTTCTTCGATTAAACTTTTTGTTAATATAACAGCTTCGGGATTCAATCAAACCTTAAATTATTATTTATCCATTTCACCAAGAATTTTATTTGTTGCCGATTTCGAGGCTACAGACAATGAAATATTGGACTTTAGCCAGGAATATTTAGAGACATTTGGTAATAATAGTATTGCATTTGATTTTGTTCAACACTCACGAACAACTGTAGATTTTAATCTTCTGAGCAAATACAAAATTGTAGTTTGGGGATGTGAATGGACTTTCCCATCATTAGATGCAAGTGATAGAGCGGCTTTAACACAATTTTTAGATAACGGAGGGTCTCTATTTTTATCTGGTCAGGATATTGCTTGGGATTTAGCTCAAAATCCAGATAACCAGGATCCTGCATTTCTAAATAATTACCTTAAAGCTGATTTTGTAGCCGATAACGCCGGAAAATCAGAAATATTTGGTATAGCTGATGATCCTATCAGTGACGGAGTAAGCTTCGCATTCTATCAAGAAAATCGTGATGCAACTCAACAATATCCTGATGTAATAGCTCCTTTGGAAACCGCAGTGTCTACATTGAACTACGATGTTGGTACTTCAGGCGCTATAAGATATGCAGGTAGTTATCGTGTTGTATATTTTGGTTTTGGTGGGTTTGAAGCTATTTCTAACTTACAAACCAGAGATACATTGATGTTCCGTATTGTTGATTTTTTGGATGGTATAGAGATACAGCATACTCCATTAAAAGATACTGAAGATACTACAGAAGTGTATATTGTTAATGCAAACGTAACTGCTTTAAATGAATCGATAAACGGTGCCGTTCTTTATTGGAGTATTGATAGCGCTTTAACATTTAATAAGGTTGAAATGACAGATTTAACCGATGGAAATTTCCAAGGTGGAATTCCTGCACAAGAGGGTGGAAGTAAGGTTCATTATTTTATTTATATAAAATCCATTTCCAACAACTATTCCTTTACAGAAGTATATTCATTTAATGTGGGTAATGATACTCAGGCACCTACAATTACTTTGTTAAATCCATATTTTAAATCAACTGTTAATGCATTTGGCCCTTCTCCATACGAGTTCTTAGTCATGATTGATGATAACATGGGAATTGATACAGCTTCAGCGAAATTGATTTATTGGGTCAACAACGATAACTCAGACAGTACAACTTTAATTTCCTTGGGAAAAAATGAATTTTCAGGGACTTTTTCCTTTTCCAATTCAGGTCAGGTTGGAGATCAAGTTAATTATTATGTTAAAGCAAATGATATCTCATCAAATAAAAACACTGGTATTTCGGAAACATTATTTTATATAGTAGATACCTCACAAGTAATTGATGACTTTGAGAATGGAACATCTTTTTGGGATCTTGGAAATGGATGGGATCTTACACAGTCTACCAAACATGGCGGTCTTTTCTCGATAACAGATAGCCCATTTGGGGATTATGTTGACAACTCCGATAATCCGCTTACATTTCGATATCCTTTTAATTTAAGTATTTATAAATACGCTGAATTAGAATTTTTTGTTAGGCATTTGCTCGAAAACGGAAAAGATTCTCTGCTAGTCGAAATAACAAATGATAATGGTGCAAAATGGAATATACTGGATGGTTATACATCTGGTGTTTTTAGCTATAGAGATAAAAAAATAAATATATCAGATTACACCGGTGCTGGGAATGAGAATATTCTATTTCGGTTTAGAGTGGTATCGGATGAAATGGGAACCTTAGATGGCGTATTCATAGATGATATAGGCATTAAAGTTTCATTTGATTCTATTTTGACTGGTTTGGAAAGCGATCAATTCTCAGCTCCAACTTCATTTTCAATTTCGCAGAATTACCCAAATCCATTTAACCCTTCAACAACTATAAGGTTTGCAATACCGGAAGATGCAAATGTTAAGTTGAGTGTATATAATCTTCTGGGTGAAGAAATAGCAACGCTCTTTAATGGCGATATGTTTGCCGGGTATCATTCAGTTGATTGGAATGCTTTGACAAATGGAAGACAAATTAGCAGCGGAGTATATTTTTATAAGATAGATGCAACCGGCGCTTCAGGTAAAAAGTTTATTTCAACAAAGAAAATGATTCTTCTGAAATAATTATTATTTAATAAAGTGTTGAAGTACTAAAAATGCCATATCTCCGAGGTATGGCATTTTTATTTGAAGGCGGCTCATTTATTTATTAATAGGTATTAATTTGTAAATTTCTCTACAAATTTCTGAGTTAAGTAATCTTGAGAAATAATAGTTTTAGCATACTTTTCCATTTCTTTTGAAAGATGCCCCTCTCCACAAGCTGGTTCCCAAATAACATCAGAAAAATTTTCTCTTTCAAACAGTTCGGCAATAACCCTAGGTTCAGTA
>CAZECH010000149.1:0-7415 GCA_964510675.1 uncultured Ignavibacteriaceae bacterium | reverse complement strand
TAATTAATAAGCTTTCTCAATCACTTAAGAAAAAATTTAAAATAAAAATTCTTACATCAAAATTGGATGTAAGAGATAAAGAAGAAGTGAAGGACTTAGTTTCTTCTCTCTCAAAGGAATGGAGAAAAATTGATATTCTTCTTAATAATGCAGGGCTTGCAAGAGGATTAAGTACTATTGAAGAAGGGAAATATAATGATTGGGATGAAATGATTGATACAAATGTTAAAGGTTTACTTTATGTTTCTAGAGAAATCCTTCCCCTGATGGTTAAAAGAAAAAAGGGGCACATCATAAATATTGGTTCAATAGCAGGGCATAGTGTTTATCCAAAGGGCAATGTTTATAATGCTTCAAAGTTTGCTGTTGGAGCCATTACCAGGGGAATGAGATTAGACCTCTATGAAAAGGATATACGAATAAGTACTGTTGATCCCGGGATGGTTGAAACAGAATTCAGTATTGTAAGATTCCGGGGAGATAAGGAAAAAGCAAACAAAATATATGAAGGACTGAAACCATTATCCGCTGCTGATATTGCTGATGCTGTTCTTTATTGTGCTACTCGTCCACAGCATGTAAATATTGATGAATTAATTATAACACCAACTGCTCAGGCTTCTGCAATTCATGTAAAAAGAAATCTTAAATAAGAATTGTCCTTAAATCAATTTTTATTTTTTTGATTTGAGAATGATATGAATATCAATTTTTGATTTTTTAACTTCAATCTCCTTATACAAAAAGACTAACATCGCCTGCGCCTTCTCTAATAACTTCCGGCTGGTCTTCACTCAAATCTATAACGCTTGATGGATCACCTTTTAAATTTCCATATGATAACATTAAATCAACCTGATTATTAAAAATATTCCTGATTTCAAAAGGATCGTATACAATTTCACCTTTCCTGTTAGTTGTACTTGTACTTATTATCGGGTGCCCTAATTCTTTTACTATACTCAAACTTATTGGATGATTTGGAACCCTTATTCCAACTGTTTTTCTGTTACTCCATAACTTTTTAGGAACTTCCCTGGCAGCCGGTAAAATAAAAGTATATGGTCCGGGAAGAAGATGCTTCATCGTTCTGTAAGCATAGTCGGATACTTTAGCATACTTAGCTATATCTTTTAAATCCGAACATATAAAACTAAATAATTTTGAGCTTGAGTCATTTTTAATATTGAAAATACGTTCTAAAGCTTCCTTATTAAAAATATCACAGCCAATTCCATAAACAGTATCTGTAGGATAGATAATAATTCCGCCGTCACTTAAAATCTTAACGGCTTTATTAATAAAACGAAGCTGAGGATTTTCCGGGTGAAGCTCATAATATTCCATCTGAAATCCTTTCAAGAGTTATTTATTGTTTGATATATTTAGTGAAATAAATTTATTCATTTGTGACTAAATCTTAGCTATAAGATATAAAGGTTTTTTACATAGTCAAATATTTAAACTAAATCCCGGTCAGATAATCAGTTGTTTTTCTTCACAGAATAAATGCTTGTATTTAAAGGGAAATTATTATATTAGTAATTCAAATTTTTAAGGTTGACAGGAGAATAAAAGATGGCGAGAAGATGCCAAATAACAGGGAAATCACCAATGAGCGGAAATCATGTTTCCCATGCTCATAACAGAACAAAAAGAAGGTTTTTACCAAATCTGCAGAAAAAGAGAATCTGGGTCCAGGAATTAAACAGGTTTGTAACAATTAAGATAGCTGCCCGGGCAATAAAGAGTATCTCAAAAAATGGTACAGGTCAACTTGCCAAATTGATTAATGAAAAGAAAATCAAAGTTAGATAACATCAAAATACTTTAAAACAAAAAAAGGCTGCCTTTTGAGACAGCCTCTTTTTTTTATGCTCACTAATGCGGATCTATTCTCTAACAACCCACACTTTAATTTTTGCTTCAACATTTGTATGAAGTTTCACACTAACACTATAAATGCCAAGTGATTTAATTGCTTCAGGGATTTCAATTTTCCTTTTATCAATTTCAAATCCTTTTTCTTTCAAAGAATCAGAAATCATCTGGGATGTAACTGTACCAAAAATTTTATCTTCTTCACCAACCTGAACAGGTATATTAACCGAAACTTTTTCAAGTTCGGAAGCTAAAGATTCGGCTGTTTTAATTTCATGTTCAGATTTTTTTGTAATACTCTTCTTTTCCTCTTCCAGAGAAGCTATGTTACCTTTCAGAGCTGTGTATGCAATTTTTCTTGGTATAAGGAAATTTAAACCAAATCCATTTTTTACATCAATGATGTCACCGATTTTTCCTAAAGTCTCGTAATCCTGTCTTAGTATAACTTTCATTTTTTCTCCTTAATTGAAACTTATCTTACAGCATCAGAAACATATGGCAGCAAAGCCATGTGCCTTGCCCGTTTAATTGCCAAAGCAAGTTGTCTTTGATATTTCGAACTTGTGCCTGTAATTCTCTTTGGAATTATCTTACCTTGTTCAGAAATAAACTTCTGTAATAATTTAGTGTCTTTATAATCAATATATTTAATATTGTTTTTAGTAAACCTACAGGTTCTTTTTACCTTCACATCTTTTTTTATTTGCGTTCTCAGGTTATTATTCTGTGTTCTCATATTATTTGCTCTCATATTACTTTATCAAATCCGATTCTTCATTTGAAAGAAATTTATCGAAAGAATCTTCAGTGTAATCTACACTGGTTTCCTCTTCTGCAACAATATCCTCTTCATGTGCACCCGTACCATTATCGCCTTCTACTATTCTTTCTCTTTTATTAAGAAATTGAATTCTTCTTGCTTTAATTTCAACAATGCTTCTGTTGTGCCCGTCATCAGATTTCCAGCTTCTGCTTTGCAGCTCGCCATCAATTAGGACAGCAGAACCCTTTTTTAATCTATCTCTGCAGCTTTCAGCAAGCTTGTTCCAAGCAACAATGCCAACATAACAAACATCCTCCTGCCATTGATTTGAACTATCTTTATATTTTCTGTTGGAAGCTATGGAAAAGTTTACAACAGGAGTACTATTGGTTGTCTGCCGAAAAACTGGATCTTTCGTGAGATTTCCTGCAACAATCACATAATTTATTTCGGGCATTTTCAGATCGGCCATGATTAAACCTCCATCATGAATCTTTGGTTAAATATTATCGATTTCGTTTACTACTTTGGATTTTCGACTCTCAATTTCTGTACTTGCTTCAGTCTCTGTAATATCTGCTAATGACTGAACTTTATTCTTTTCAAGCTGCTGCAAAGCATCAGTATCTAAACGGATTGTAAGAAAACGGAGGATGTACTCATCAAGTGTATAAAACCTTTCAAGTTTGCTTATGATGGTAGGTGGTGCATCAAATCTGAAAATAGCGTAGTACCCAATTTTGCTTTTCTTAACCATATAGGCAAGTCTTTTTCTTCCCCAATTCTCAAACTCCCTGATTTCACCCCCATTGTTAATTATGGTTTCTTTAATTCGGTTAATTATTCCATCAACTTGTTCATCATCAAGTGCTGCATTAATTAAAACAGCACTTTCATATACATTATTTTCCATTTATATCCTTCCTATGGACTTATGGCCCTCAAATTATATGTGAGAGCAGGAATTTTTTAATTTTTATTACGAACGGGCACTAATTTATTTAATTAAACACGTAATTACAAGTATATTCTCTTGATATAATTTCATTAAAATGTTTATTTATCTTCCTTAAGTTATTCCATTGCACGCATTTTATAGAAAGAACGCCATGCAAAAAATAATCCTATCAAAAGGACAACTGCTCCAACATATGGTGCACTTGTACGGAATGTTTCAGAAATTGAAATCTCCATAGCAAGTAAACCAAATAGAGTAGTAAACTTTATTATGGGATTAAGTGCGACCGAAGAAGTATCTTTGAACGGATCTCCAACGGTATCACCAATAACTGTAGCAGCATGAAGTTCTGTTCCTTTCTCCTTGTATTCAACTTCAACAACTTTTTTAGCATTATCCCATGCACCGCCGGCATTTGCCATAAAGACTGCCTGGAATAGTCCAAACACAGCAATTGAAATTAAAAAGCTTATAAAGAAGGATACGGGCTCTGTACTTGTATCGGATGGCGCTGAAAGTAATGCAAAAGCCAAAGCAAAAGAGAAAATAGCAATAAAAATATTTAACATTCCTTTTTGAGCATACTTTGTACAAATCTTAACTACTTCTTTTGATTTTTCAATTGAAGCACTTTTGCTTGCAGTTTCATCCAGCTGAATATTCTTTTTAATATATTCCACAGCCCTGTAAGCACCGGTAGTAACTGCTTGTATAGAAGCACCTGTAAACCAATAGACTACTGCTCCTCCGCACATAAATCCTAACATTGTATAAGGATTTAATAAACTAAGAATAGTTGCCGGATCAATTCCTAACGTTTGCTTTAATAAAAGGATTAAAGAGAATATCATTGCCGTTGCACCAACTACTGCAGTACCGATTAATACAGGTTTAGCAGTTGCTTTAAATGTATTACCAGCACCATCATTTGCTTCAAGGTAATATTTTGCTTTTTCAAAATCAGGTTTAAAGCCAAAATCTTTTTCAATCTCTTTATCAACACCTTTAATTTCTTCAATTAAAGAAAGTTCATATATTGATTGAGCATTATCAGTTACAGGTCCGTAACTATCAACAGCGATTGTAACCGGGCCCATTCCAAGAAATCCAAATGCAACAAGTCCAAAAGCAAAAATTGATGGGTAAATCATAAAACCGGCAAGTGCACTTGCACTTGATATATAAGCAATGAACATCAGGAGAACAAACACAAGACCCATCCAGAAAGCACTGAAATTTCCAGCTACTAATCCTGAAAGAATTGTTAATGAAGCCCCGCCTGCTTTTGATGAAGAAACTATCTCATCAACATGTTTGGATTTTGTGCTGGTGAAAATTTTAGTAAACTCCGGAATTAATGCGGCTCCTAATGTTCCGCAACTAATAACCGTTGATAAAATCAACCAGAGATTATTTGGTAGGTGACCAATTAAAAGTGCGCTTACAATAAAGGTGACAATTATAGAAATAATTGAAGTAATCCAGACTAAAGAAGTGAGGGGAATTTCAAAATCTATATCATCTTTTTTAGCGAAACGGACTTGTGTAATAGCCCTGTTTATACCAAATGAAGCAATTGATGTAACGATCATCATAATACGCATTGTAAAAATCCAGGTCAATAATTCAGTCTGATAGGTAACATCTGCAACTGCAAGAACTATTAGGCTGATTAAAGCTACTCCTGTAACACCATATGTTTCAAAACCATCTGCAGTAGGACCAACGCTATCTCCTGCGTTATCTCCCGTACAATCTGCAATTACACCTGGGTTACGCGGATCATCTTCCTTTATCTTAAAAACAATTTTCATTAAATCAGAACCAATGTCTGCAATCTTAGTAAAGATTCCTCCTGCAATTCTCAAAGCGCTGGCACCTAAAGATTCCCCTATCGCAAAACCGATAAAGCAAGCACCTGCAAATTCCCTTGGTATATAAAGCAAAATGATAAGCATCATTATCAGTTCTACACAAATAAGCATAACGCCAATGCTCATACCTGCATCGAGTGGTATATTTAATAATTTTATAGGTTTTCTTTCGAGTGAAGCAAATGCCATCCTGCTGTTAGCTAAAGTATTCATCCTGATACCAAACCAGGCAACGCCATAAGATCCGAGAATACCAATTACTGTCCAGCTTAAAATAAGCAGAACACCGCCAACATCAGTATGTAACAAAACACCAAAATAAAATGCAACGCATACTGCAATAAAAATAAAAAGTACAAATAATAATTTACCCTGTTGAATAAGGTATGTCTTACAGGTTTCAAATATAATCTGAGCAACATCAAGCATAGATTGATGTGCTTTTAATTTTTTAACTTTTAAATATTGATATACCCCGAAAACTAATCCTAATAAACAGACAAATATTCCTGCAATTAAAATTGTTTGTTGGTTATCATTTAGAGTTGGAATTTTTAAATTTGCTTCTCCGGCAAAAATATAAATAGGACTAAATAAAACAAGCATTATAGATAGTATTTTTTTTCTCATATTAGTTCCAAGTGTTTATTCTATATTAAGTAATTATAAGTTAAGCGTAATATCATAATTTTTATAAATTAATTTATTGTTTTAGTATCATCTTTCAACCCAATATCCGTTTTTATTAAACGGCTATTCATATCCAGCATCCCGGTAATACCTCCGGAAATAAATTCTTCTATTAGGATACTTCCTTTTTTAAATACATCTGTCAGATTCTTTCGTTCTTCTTTATTAAAATCACCAAGTACGTAGTCAACCAATTGCCCGTTGTTAAAACTACTGCTAACTCCAACTCGCAATCTGGGAAATTGATCTGAATTCAGATGGTAGATAATTGAGCTTAAGCCGTTATGCCCACCATCGCCACCTGATTTCCTTATCCTGAGATTTGAAAATTCAAGATTGACATCATCACAAATTACCAATAGATTATTATTCTCAACATCATACTTTTGCAAAACCTGGACAGCAGCAATTCCACTTTTATTAACAAAAGTTGTTGGTTTTACAAGTACGTAAGATGAATCGGAAAATGTTCCTTCAGCAAAATAATAATCGAACTTTGAAGCTTTAAAATTTAAAGAGTGGGATTCGGCAAAATAATCCAGCAGCATAAAACCAGCATTGTGCCTGCTACGAGAATACTTTGAACCGGGATTTCCTATACCAAACAATATTCGCACTTATTTTTCTTCTTCAGACTCTTCTTCACCCTTTCCCTTACCTATTACTTCAGGTTCAGCAGGTGCTGCTACAGCTTCTTCAGGTGTAGGTTCTTTTTCAACCTTCGGATGATTTACAGACGCAACCACAGATGTTGGCTGGCTAAGAATTGTAATTTTTTCAAAACTTAAATCGCTTACATGAATAGAATCCCCAAGTTTAAGGTCAGTAACATCAACTTCAAGATGCCTTGGTATGTCGGTTGGTAAACATTCAATTTCAATTTTATGAAGATGATGTTGTAAAACACCGCCATCTTTCACTCCCACAGCACTACCTTTAACAATAAGAGGAACTTCAAGTGCAAACTTTTCACCGGATGTCAGGCCAAGTAAATCAAAATGAACAATTCTATCTGTTACAGGATCAAACTGAACATCTTTTATAATGCAATCAAATTCCTTGTCATCAATTTTCAACCCGATTAAATGCGTTTCAGCAGTAAATACAAGTGGTTTAATGATTCGTTCGGAAACATCGAGAGATATTGATTTATTATTTTTAGAATAAAAAACTCCGGGTATTCTCCCGCTTTTTCTCTGTATTTTTTTTATAGATTTTGAACCTGTTTTTCTTTCGTTGGCTTCAA
>CAZECH010000148.1:0-7438 GCA_964510675.1 uncultured Ignavibacteriaceae bacterium | reverse complement strand
AGAAAGAACATTGAAACAAGAATAGAAATAAAATAGAATGAAATTAAAATGAATGAAAATATAGTTGGCGGAATTTTTGTATAATGAACTATGAAGAAAACCGCAAATACTCCAAGTAAAGAAAGCATAGTAAAAGCCTTCTGGTCGGCGCGCTGCAATATCTGCTGTTCACTTGTTAGTATTTCAAAGAGAACGTTTATCTTTTTTTCTTCATGCATAGATATACCTTCTTAAAAGTTTACAATTCAGAGGATAGATTAATAATCTGTGTTACGATTTTATTAAATGATTTATTTTTCCTTATACGATACTGAACCATCCCACTTTTCATCTAAACTAAAGGAGTATAATTTATCTATTCTCTTAATCATCTCTTCAGAATAATCATTGTTACGAAGTTGTGTTGCTTTTGTAAACTGTACTTTTGATTCATCAAACTTTTTCTTCAGATAAAGATTAAAAGCATTTTCATAAATATCATAATATTTTAAATCATTTTCTGAAACAGGATCAGATTTAAATCCAACAACTTCATAAATTTTTACTGCAGTTTCTTTTCCTTTAACTTTTATTAAGTCAAGAAGCCGTACTCTGAATAAATTGCTGTTAAGCTTTTTATTGGTGAATTCGGAAATTAGAATTTTTGTATTGTAAAACTTATTTGCGCTTTCAAGTCTTGCTGCAAGGTTAACGGAATCGCCAATCGCTGTATAATCAAAAACCTGTTCCGAGCCCATATTGCCGATAATAACATTACCCGTATTAATACCAATCCTACAGTGAATTTCGGGGTAACCTTTTTCTTTCCACTTTGAATTTAATTCACTTAATTTTCTTTGCATAAGAATTGCGCCCGCAACTGCTGAATCAGCATGTTTTTCAATCATAACCGGCGCACCAAATTCTGCAAGGATCGCATCTCCAATATACTTATCAATCGTTCCATCATTTTCAATAATAATCCTTGTCATCTCTGTTAGATATTCATTTAAAAGAGAAACAAGATCAGCAGGAATCATTTTTTCAGAGATTGATGTAAAGTCTGCAATATCTGAAAAAAGAATTGTAAGCTCACGTTGTTCACCCCCAAGTTTTAATTGTTCAGGATTATCAATCAGGTTCTCAACAATTTTATCCGGGACATATTGTGAAAATGCTTTCTTTATAAATGCTCTGTCTTTAACCGTTATAACCTGGATGCTGACAATCATTCCCAAAAATATTACAAAAACAGAAACCGCAACAGAGAATGCCGGGAACAAATAAAAACTGACAAGCTGGTTATATCCAAAATAAATTATTACTGAAACAAGTAGAATCGCAATCAGATAATGAAATAAGTTTGTCCTTGGTAATGAAGTTAATATTAACAGTAAGCCGGAAATAAAAATTATAATTGTAAGGGGTAACAAATCCCATCTTGCATAAAATTGGTTATTTAACATCCCATTGAGAAGAGCAGCATGAACAGTAACAAGGGGGACATTTTCTTCCATTGTAGTTTGCCCGAGATCAGATGTGCCGACAGAAATATCGCTTATAAAAACAAAACTCCCTTCATAAAAATCCAGCAGATCATCTAAGTATTCCGGTTTATCAGCATACTCAAAAAGATTCTGCACTTCCATCATTTTTGATGACTCGTCATTCCAGAATCCATAGTAAGGAATAAAAACATTTCCATGTTCATCAATTGGAATTTTTACATCTTCATCGAGATAGCTTTCAGGAGTTGCAGGTATAACAATATTTTCTCCCCAGTTTATTTTTATATTTTCAAAAAGAACTTTATTATAATCAAGAAAGATTGATAAGCTGATTGTTGGGAAATAAAGTGAATCAACTTTAATTACCAAAGGAAAATGGCGAAGGATTCCATCCCGGTCCCTTACAATAGAAATATGTCCGGAGTTAACAGCAGATTCTGCAAATTCATCTTTTTGAGGAAGGGTCCAGACAGTATAATAAGGTTTCCCATTTCCACTTTCTTCCAGCTTCTTAAGGTAGTTATTAAATAATTTTTGAAAAAAAACTCCTGACTCCCATCTGAAGTTCCATGGAGATTCTTCAAGTTGAAAACCCGCTGGAAGATAAACATTGCCAAGCTCTTTTAACGATTCTGAAAAAAGTGAATCGTGTAAATCTTTACTTGAGCGTGGAAAAATTATATCATAAAAAACTGCTTCGGGGCTGAGATTATAAACTGTGTGGTTAAGCTTTGCAAGAGCTTCCCTGCTCAATGCGTTACTTCCAAAAAAATTGTAAGAGGCATCTGTAATATTCAGGAATACAATTCTTTCATCAACGGGTAAACCTTTTTTTTCTTCAATTATCTTTTCATAAAAAAAATCATTTAGCTTGTAATCAAGAATATTCCATGGAACATCTAAAAGAAAAAATATAAGGGAAACTGAAAGAGTAATTAAAAGGTTTGCAGTTATTATTCTGCTGACAACCTTTCTATTTTTTAACTTCAATTTCATATTTCCTGATGAGCATATTTACTCCGACAAACATTTGCATTGTTTCAATGAAGTCTTCATTTATTGCACTTACATTTCCTGCCATTGGAAAAGGTTTATCGGAAGTTTCACTTAGGTTGGATTTATTTTGGGAAATAAGTTTTGTTTCAACATCATTCCAGGATTTGGTAGGGACTAATTCTGAACTCATAAAAAGTTTTTCAATCTCATTTATTTTTTTTGTACTGCAGAAGATCGTGATCTTTTCTTTCACACCTCCTTCATCAAAAATATAATAATCTTCCGGTGTTGGAAGTAAAAGTGTATCCTTGCCGGCTTTCAATTCTGTTTTGCAAAGAAGAAAAGACTCTTTACTGCCGGTATGCACGGCATAAACAAAACAACTTGTTGAAGGCAAGACAAAAACTCTCAGCATTTCTCCAACTTTAAGCCTGTCCTTGGTTTTAAGAGGATTGTAATTTTCACCGGCTTTGTGAAGTATAGCAATTCTGGCTTTTACAGAGTCTTTTGGCGTGAAACCAAAACCAGGTATGCTAAGTATCAGCAGAACAATTAATACCTTTATCATTTTTTTATTCTTTTTATAATGAGATTGGGAAAATATAACATAATAAGATTTCTTAATAAAGATTAAACTGACTGATATGAATTATTTAAAATATGCATTTATAACTCATTTTAAGTTAATTTGAAACATTTTAATTCGTTCTATCTATTGATTTATAATTCAAACTTCAATAAGTTTTTTATTATATCATTTTGAAAAACATTTCTGAGGGTAAATAAATTTTGCGTTGTTTTTACAGAAGTAAAATATTTCCTGTATTAGTTTTTGTTTTAAGCAGTATTCCGGTTCTTGCACAAGATTTTGGAATGGGTTTATTGTTGGATGATTCACTTTATGCAAATAATCCAACTGCGGCACCTTTAATGAGAGGTGATTATATAGATCTTCCTTCTGTATCTTCACTAAAATTATTTACACCTGTTCCCGGTTACCAGGGACCTTATGGAACTTGCGCCGGCTGGTCAACGGGTTATGCAGCAAGAACAATACTTGAAGCAATGAGAAACAATTGGAGCGGAAGTATTATAGACAGCAATAGTTTTTCCCCATCATTTATTTACAACCAGATCAGAACTGTTAAAGGATGTAAGAATGGTACAAGTCTCATTACTGCGCTTGAAGTTTTAAAAGAACAAGGCGGACTTAAGCTTAAAGATTTTGCTGATGATTGTGATAGAGAAGTTACCGATCTTGATAAAGCTAAAGCATCGGAATATAAAATAATTGAATACCGCGACATTACTCCTAAAGGTTCCAATAAAGTTTTAAACGTTAAGAAAAGTCTTGCAGAAGGCAGACCTGTCATAGTTGCAATAGATGTTCCTATATCTTTTAATACCGCTAAGGAATTATGGATACCACTTGATAGTGATTATAAAAACTGGTCCCGCGGACATGCAATGACGGTTATCGGGTACGATGATAATAAATTCGGCGGTGCATTTGAATTAATGAATAGCTGGGGAAAAAGATGGGGAAAGGACGGATATGCCTGGATTAGGTATGAAGATTTTAAATTTTTCTGTAAATATGCTTTTGAAATTATAGATAAAACATCTTACGATCCTGAAAAATTTGATTTGTCCGGTACATTATCTTTCAGAGAAAGTAATGGAATTAATATGCCGGCTACATTTAATGGTGAATATTTTGTAATGAATAATTCTTATTCAAGCGGCACTTTGTTTGAACTGATTATTTCTAATAATGAGCCTGCTTATGTTTATGCATTCAGTTCCGATCTTACTTATAAGACATACAAAATCTTTCCATTTACAGAAAGGATGGTTGCCTACCTTCCTTACAAACAAAACAATGTAGCCATTCCTGATGAAGAAAGTTACAACGTTCTTGATGAAACAACAGGAACATCATATTTCTGTTTTCTTTATTCGAAGGAAGATCTTGATATAGACAGGATAATGATTGAAATGGAAAACAATGAAGGGAGCTTTTGGGAAAGACTAAATAAAGTGCTTGATAATAAAAAAATAATAAAAGAAAATATTCTGTATAATTACGATGGTAAAATCAATTTTAAAGCAAAGAGTAAAGGAAAAACTATTGTCCCGGTTTTAGTTGAAATAAATCATATAAAATAAATAATAATGAGCTATAAGAAATTAATTTTCCGCATTACATAAAATGGTAAAAGAATTTTCATTGGAGATTAAATGATTAAAACCAAATTAAGTCTAACATTCATTCTGCTTATAACAGGATTTATCTTCTCACAGGAGAAAGTAAGTGCAACATTTGAAGCAATCGAAGGAAAAGTTCTCATCTATTATACTATAAAGGGTGAGGCTGAAAAAGAATTTGAAGTTAATGCTGTTTTAAAAAGAACCAGCGATCCTTCATTTGAATTAACACCTGAAGATATGTCTGGTGATATAGGAACAGGCAAATTTGCCGGAGCAAGAAAAACAATTATCTGGCATATTAAACCTGAAGAAGAAGCCCAGATAGATGGAGAAGATTTTTATTTTGAAGTAACTGCAACAGAAATAAAAGAAGGCGGTTTCCCCTGGTTATATGTAATTGGCGGAGTAGCAGCTGCAGGCGGAGCTGCCGCTTACTTTCTTTTAAGCGGAAATAATTCCGACGAAGGAACTACAACAGTGGCAGGTCCTCCAGGACGACCACAATAAAATTTAAGGTGTAAAATGAAAACATTAATAATCATTTTTATATTCCTGGTTTCGTTGCCTGTATATTCGCAGGTAACAGGTTCAACACCATCGGGAAGGTTAATTCCCAAAAAAGAAGTTGACCGCCAATCGGAATACATGGTTCCTCAAGTAGTAATTACGGAACCAAAGCTCAATAGTTCAAATGAAGCTGCTTCTAGTGAGACGAGTATAATTATAAGAGGAAAAATAAATGATGCGTCAACAATTACATCTGTAATGGTCAATAAAACAAAAGCCAATTTACTTAATGATAATAACTTTTACGCAACTATTACACTTTCAAACGGTTCCAACAATATTAAAGTAGAAGCAATTAATGATGCTGGAAAAAAGGGTGAGTTTACTTTTAAAATAAATAATACACTTGATAATTTTTCTCCTACAGTTACAATTGTAGAACCTTCCGTAACCCGCGGAATTAAAGTTGTGAGAAAGAGTGAAGTGGCTGCAATAAAAGGCTATGCGATTGACCCCAATGGAGTAATTGAAGTAAAAGTAAATAATCAGCGTGCTGCTATTGAAGAAAATGGAGAATTTAATGTGGATCTCTATCTGCAGATGGGTGATAATAAGGTTGTTGTTCAGGCAACCGATAGTTATATGAATACAACAACTGATACATTTACAATAGTAAGAAAGTTAGAAGACCTGATAACAGTTGGAAAATATGTTGCCCTGGTAATTGGAATAAATTCGTATGAGGGATACTGGCGATCATTAAATACGGCTGTTAATGATGCGACTGAATTAGCTGATGTACTTAAGAACAAGTATCATTTTGATGAAGTTCATACTTTAATTAATGAAGAAGCTACAAGAAGGAATATAATTGATAAGTTCGAATGGCTGACAAGTAATATTTCCCCTGATGATAACCTGCTGATTTTTTATGCGGGTCATGGCCAATATTACAAATCCCTTAATAAAGGTTACTGGGTTCCGGTTGATGCAAAAACTAATTCTTTAGCAGATTATATCTCTAATAATGATGTGAAAACATTTCTCGGTGGAATTCCTTCCAAGCATACTTTATTAATTACAGATGCATGTTTTGCAGGAGATATTTTCAGAGGAGGAGAAACAAATAAAATACCATTTGATCCAAGCGATATGTCACGATATTACAAGGAAATTTACCGTAAACCATCAAGACTTGCATTAACTTCAGGTGGTATTGAAGAAGTTATGGATGCAGGAAAAGATAATCATTCAATATTTACTTATTATCTTCTTAAAGCTTTAAAAGAAAATAAAAATAAATATTTAGATGCAAGCCAGCTTTTTAATGATTTCAAAGTTGCAGTTACAAATAATTCAGATCAGACTCCGATACTGCAAGCTGTAAAAGATACTAATGATGAAGGTGGACTGTTCATCTTTGTTAAAAAAGATGAGTAAAATAAAAAAATTTGGGAGAATATTTAGATGAAAAAAATTTTACTGTTTACATTAAATATTTTATTATTTACTCACATTTATTCGCAGGATTTACATAAAGTTCAGGAAGTAAAAGAATCCAAAAAAGAAAAAATTAATCTTAATATCTCCAATCAACTTGGAGTTCCTGCTGCCACACTTTCTGAATCATTTGAATCAACTACATTTCCTCCAACAGGCTGGACAGTATTTACTTTCGGCGGAAGTGCGTGGAACAGATTAACTGCCGGATCTGATCTACCGGATTGGACTGACCTCGTGGCTTCAACACCTCCCCAAGGCGGGAACGCAGTAGCATATTGTACATGGAATGATACTACTGTGTTTAACGATCAATGGCTGATTACCCCATTTATTCAGAATATTCAATCAACAGACACACTTTTTTTCTGGATGAGAAACCAGGTGCAATGGGCAGATTCCATTTATATTTATTCTTCAACTGACGGTAGTAATTTCAATATCCTGGGGCAGGTTTTTTATACAGCTGAATCTGACACAAATTGGGGAAAATGGTTTATTCCTATTGGCGAATCAATAGCGGGTTCAAACGTTTATATAGGTTTCAGAGAGTTTGTAGCCGATAATTTTTCCAACGGCGGGGCAATTTCTTTAGATTTAGTATCAATATCTGGAACCAATACTTCAAATTACCCTTCAACAATTCAATTAAGCAAAACCTATTCATTTGGAGATGTTGCTCAAACCAGCAGCTATAAATTAATCGGAATCGCTGGAATTAATAATGCGCTTGTTAA
>CAZECH010000147.1:0-7438 GCA_964510675.1 uncultured Ignavibacteriaceae bacterium | reverse complement strand
ATAAACTTTTTAATAACTGCTGTTTTTCGGGAGAAAATCTTTCCAGATTTATTTCGACCTGATTAACAATTCCAAAACCACACTTTTCATTTTCATAATGAACTTCAGGATGATCAGCTGAAGACATTCCCTTCATTCGTAAAAATTTTTCATAAAGGGAATCGAGCTGCCGTTAATTTAGTTCCTGGGCATAAACCGGGATAATAAAAAGAAACAAAATAAAGAGTAAAAGTTTTTTCATCCTTTTAATTTCCTGATTGTTATGCAGCTGTTTTCCATATCGGTATATACAATGTGATAGTTTTTTGAAGTCATATTCTTAATAAAAAAACTTCCTGCATATAATGCATCTGCAAGTTTTGTAGAAGCAATGGTTTTCCCTTTCCGAATAATTTCAAGTCTGTTTACAACTTTTTTATCCTGCAGATAAACACACAATTTTTTCAACCCGTTAAATCTTGTCTCGCCAAAAAATAAATTATTTTTTGAAGTTATCCTAAACCCCCCTTGCATGTCTTTATTTTTAGTATCAGCGATAAATTTGCCTGCATCTATAATAGCATAATCATTATTATCATTCCTAATGAAGCTGAACGAAATTTCTTTATCCATATTAAGCAGGTCGCCTGTAAACAAAATTATTTTTAAGCTGTCCGCTTCGGAAATTGAAATTTTTTCTTCTGCAATTTCATTTGGAGTATTAAGATTTTCTGTAAACAGGGATATTTTATTTTCCTTTTTTACCCAGTAGTTAATTGTGATCTCTTTATCCGGGCTTAAAGAGGCATCATAAGGTTTTATATTTTCAATTAACTGCTTTGATAAAATAAATTTTCCATCAACATAACTAAATGCACCAAAGTTTAACGATCCATTACTAAGAAAAAGAATATAAATTTTGAAATCACCATTATTACTTCTAACAGGTTTAAGATCGAAAATTGCACCTGGCGAATACAGAATAGTTTTATTACTTCTGCTGCCGGGAAAATCTATTCTCACTATTTCGATAAGTTTTTTTCCATAAGAAAAACATATGTAATTCTTTTCACCGGGATCAAGGTTTTCGGAAATGATTTTACCGTGATTTTCATTTAACTGAAATGAATAAAAGAATTCCGGAATTCCCGCATTATTCCTAGTAATGAATTTTAATTTTTTATCATAATTATCAATAAAACAGAAATCGGTAATTCCATTATTTTTATTATCAAAAAAAGTTATTGCATCAGGTTTGGCTCCGACAGATATATTTACAACATCAGCAAATGAAGAAAGGTTTGTAATGGTATGAAGGCTTCCATAAATACTCAAAGCTGCAATGCCATTAATAAACTTGCTGTGGTACGGGGAAATATCTTTTAACCCGCTTTGCTGCAGGTAAATTATTTCAGAGTAATAATCAAATTCATTCTTAGCAAAAATAACAGATACCAGAGAATGTTCTCTATTAAGATAGGCGAAATCAATCAAACCATCTTTATTAAAATCCCCGTAAATAAATTTATCCGGTTTATAGTTTGTTGTTATTTTCTTTGTGTTTTCATAAGATGCTCTGAAATCTCCGTACCAGATATAGATTGACATCCCGGAAGAAAAAATTAAATCCTCATAAGAATCAAGATTGATATCGAACGGATGGAGGTTAATGATTTTATCAAGGAAGTTTACAGAACGGGCTTTTCTAAATTCTCCGAGACTGTTATTATAATAGAAATCAAACGAGAGATTAAAAAGATTATAGCCTGCAATATCTTCATAACCGTCATTGTTCAGGTCAATAAAAGCTGCCTGTGAAAAAGAGGTTCCCTTTAAAATATTCTTTTCAATTATTTTTTTGCTGTCGCGGTAAATAAGAGAAATACCATTAAAGGCTCCTCCCGAAATGAGCACTTCATTTTTATAATCATTATCAATATCGGCAATGCTGATATTTTCAGGATATGAATCAAAGTTAAGAAGTTTGCCAAAGATTGGTTTTCCTTTATCATTGAACTCAATCAAACCAACTTTTCTTTTTATACGATTAGTGAAGATATAAGGAGATGAAGGCCTGCTGCTGAATGGTTTGATAAAAGTAAATTCATTTGCTAGAGAATATTTTTTCTGTTTGTTAAAATCTCCTTTATTCGATCCATCTAAAGTTAGTATATCTTTCTTCGCAGGGTTAAAAAGAATAAAATCGGAATAAGCATCATTGTTATAATTAACTAGAAGGAAATTTGTATAACCAGTATCAGCCTTAAAATAATTATACCTGCAAAAGCCATTTATAGGTACTTGTGGATATACCTCTTGATAAAAAAGAATAAAAATAATAAATAAGCTAAACCTTACCGGTTCTTTCTTTAAGACGGGTTTCTCTTCTCTGCAGGGCTTCTTCATATCTCCGTTTTTCATCTTCAGTTTCAGGAACTGCACCAATAGCTTTAACTGGTTTGCCTTCTGTATCAACTCCAACAAATGTAAGGTATGCTGTATTTGTATGAACTTTTTTCCCTTCAGTAAAATTTTCAGCATAAACTTTCACACCAATTTCCAATGAAGTGTTAAAAACTCTGTTAACAGAGGCTACTAAAGTAACAACCTCGCCAAGCTTAATCGGATGATGAAAATCAATCCTGTCAACAGAAGCAGTTACACTAACCCTCTGGTTATGTTTGGATGCACAAAGTGCAGCGCATATATCAATCCAGTGCATTAACTGCCCGCCAAGTAAATTGCCGAGCTGGTTTGTATGGTTTGGTAAAACCAGCTCAGTCATTATTAAAATTGAATCACTGACTTTTTTAGCAGGAGGCATTTTATCTGGCAGCCGATAATTTATTTTCCAGGACAGATTTTAATTCCTGAATTTCCTGGAAGTTTGCATCATCAGGATATCGTTGAATGAACTTTGAAATCTCCGTCAATGCTTCAGAATTTCTTCCTCTATCTATAAGTAATTTTATTTTATTATACATTGCCATAGGTGCATACTTGGTATCGTGGTATGTTTCCAAAACATTACCATAATAGTTCAATGCGGCTGTATAATAATCGAGCTTTTCATAAATAAGTGCATTTCCAAATTCTTTTTGTGCAAGCTTCTCATTTAGCTCATTTATTTTAGTTTCTGCTTCAGGCACTTTTTCGCTTGAAGGGAAGAAATCTATAAATGCCTGTAATTCCTCAACAGCTTTGATTGTATATTTCTGATCGAGTGAAAAGTGTGGAGATAGCTGGTAGTAACATTCTGCCAGCATGAATTGTCCCTGTTGAACAAACTCACTTGCAGGCATATTGGTTACCAATTTACTGAACTCATAAGCAGCAAGAATATATTCTCCTCTCTGGTACCTCGTCATTCCAAGGTAGTATTGTGCATCATCAACAACTGCATTTCCCGGATATTGCAAAACTATAGCCTGGAATTCATTAATTGCAATTTCATAATCCTCATCATCATATAGTTTAATTGCATAAGCAAGCTTTTCATCAGGAGAAAAATTAGTTGTATCTATAGATGAAGAACATCCGCAAAATATTCCTGTAAACAATATAAGAGTTATTAAATGCTTCATTTTTCCAATAATATTTAAAAATTTTCCGTTAAAAATAGTTAATTCCAGATAGGCATCAAAGGTAATTATAGAGACTTCTTGAATCTTTCTGTCATTTCCGTGACAACAGGAATCCATTTTTTCATTAGTAGATTCCCATTTTTGTGAGAATGACTATAAATTTTACTTACTCCTTATAGTAAAAAATAAAATCACTGCAAATGCAGTAGTACCTACTGCTACAATTGGTTCAAAAAGACTGGAGAAGAATGGTTCGGCAGGAATTTTCCCTCTTGTAAATTCAAATGACCCATTTTCAATTAAATTAATTTCATCAAATTTTATAGTGTCATTAAAAGAATAACTGAATTCATTGAATAAAGCAGAATTAGTCCCTATAAGATAATTCCCTTTAAGTAATAAATTCCTGGTAATAAGATAATCACCAAAAAAACCATCTCTGAAGATTTCACCATAGTCAACATTAATATTTTCAATTACGTAGTTTACTGTTATTGCATCATTACTTCTATCTATAAGTTTTTTTTCAGAAGAGTTTATTTCATTAATAATCTTATTATTAAAAAATGAATACCTGTCTCCCAGGTTTAAAATGAGCTTAATATTTTTATCAGATGGTGGAACCTGAGAAATAAAACTATTTACAGATGAATCCACCATCATATAAAAAATATCCAGGTTAGTTTTGGGTTGAGCCAATATCGCCGAATTTAATAAAAAGTACAGTAGTATATGAAACAAGTATAAGTTCAAGTAATTCTTAGTTCTTCTTGAACCTACACTTGAACTTACACTTAAACTTGAACTTCTGTATCTGTCAGGCATATATTCCACGAATCTTTAAAGTTTTTGCTACTTTGTCTATTGCAAGAATATATGCTCCTATTCTTAATGAAACATTATATTGTGCTGCAACCTTGTAAACATTAACAAAAGCTTCATTCATCATTCTATCCAGCCTGGTATTGACCCTGTTGAGAGTCCAGAAAAATCCCATCCTGTCCTGAACCCATTCAAAATAAGAAACAGTAACTCCACCGGCATTAGCAAGAATATCAGGAATAACCAGGATTCCTTTTTCCTGCAAAACAGGATCTGCTTTTGCAGTTGTCGGTCCGTTCGCACCTTCGGCAATAATTTTGCATTTAAGCTTCTTCGCATTTTTAGAAGTAATCTGGTCCTCTTTTGCCGCAGGAACAAGAAGATCACATTCAAGTTCCAGAAGTTCTGCATTAGTTATTTTTTCTGCTTTAGGAAAATTAGTCAGAGTTTTTTTCTTCCCAACATAATCAATTACTTCATTTACATTTAATCCTTCGTTATTATAAATTGCACTATTTACATCACTTAAAGCAATTATCTTCACTCCGTGTTCCTGGAGTAATTGAGCAGCAATAGAACCTACATTGCCAAACCCTTGGACAATTGCTGTAGCTTCTATCGGTTTAATCCTAAGTTTTTGCATTGCCGCAATCGAGACAATCATTACACCACGTCCCGTAGCTTCACGCCTTCCCTGTGAACCTCCGAGTATCATAGGTTTTCCTGTTACAACTGCAGTTACGTTTCTTTTGGAATGCATGCTGTATGTATCCATTATCCAGGCCATCGTCTGCTCATTTGTATTCATATCAGGTGCAGGAATATCTCTCTCTGGTCCAAATACATCAAGCATATTAGCAGTAAATCTCCTTGTTAATTTTTCCAGTTCGGTGTTGCTTAGTTTTGTGGGATCACATTTAATTCCTCCTTTGGCACCTCCAAAGGGAATATTTACAATTGCACACTTCCATGTCATCCATGCAGCGAGTGCTTTCATTTCATCAATTGTTATATCGGGTGCGTACCTAATTCCTCCCTTAGATGGCCCAAGAATATCATTATGAATTACGCGGTAACCTTCAAAAACTTCTATACTTCCGTTATCTGTAAAAATGGGCACTGAAGTAATTACTTGTTTTACCGGTGATTTAAGATACTTATATATTCCTTCGTCAAGTCCAAGAATCTTTGCAGCAGTATCAAACCGTTCCATCATAGACTCAAATGGATTTTCTTTATCAATAATCGGTGCGGGTTCTATATAGCTAGCCTGTGGAGACATAAAATTTTCCTTTATAGTTTTTGTTCTCGGATTTTTTATTTATCAGTAGGTAAAAATTAAAAATAACAAACGAAAGAGAAGATTGAACAATCATTTAAATAATGATTATGCAGGTGATTTTTTTATAATTACATCTAAAAATTATCATTCCAAACCTCCCTTAAAAATTCTTCAAATAATATTAAAACATCCATTCCGATACTCTAACTTTTTCCATTTCCATTTAAACATTTAATATTTTCCATCCATACACTATTTTCTTCCAGCAGCAATTTCCTGGAGTCTTTTAATCCTTTCTTCAACAGGGGGATGAGTTGAAAATAATTTCATAACTCCTCCACCGCTTAAGGGATTAACAATAAACATATGCGCAGAAGCCGGAGTAACATGATTAACAGGTTTTAACTGGTTTGCTCTTGAAATCTTTCCAAGTGCAGAAGCAAGGCCTAAAGGATTTTTACTGATAGAAGAACCGCCTGCATCCGCAGCAAATTCTCTTGATCTCGAAATTGCGAGTTGAATTAATGTTGCAGCAATCGGAGCAACTATAAGCAGCACCAAAGTAGCTATTCCATTTCCTGCATCATCGTCATCATTACCTCTGCCAAACATCATTGCCCAGCCAGCCATTTGAGCTACGAATGTTATGGTACCAACGAGGGTTGCTGCAATTGTACCTGTTAATATATCCCTGTTTTTAACATGAGCAAGCTCGTGTGCCATTACTCCGGCAAGCTCTTCATTATTTAACCCTTGCAAAATTCCGGTTGTAGCGGCAACAGCAGCATTCTGCGGATTTCTTCCTGTTGCAAATGCATTAGGTGTAGGATCATTTATAATATAGACTTTTGGCATTGGAAGATTTGCATTCCTTGTAAGTTCTTCTACCATATTATAAAATTTCGGCGAGGTTTCTCTTGTAACTTCCTTTGCTTTATACATTGCAAGAACAATTTTATCAGAGAACCAATAAGAACCGAAGTTCATTATTAAAGCAAAAATAAATGCGATAGTCATTCCTCCCCTTCCTCCAAGAAAATATCCTACAAGAAGGAAAAGAACCATCATAAAAGTCATTAAAAATACAGTTTTAAGTGTATTCATTATATCAAATCCTTTTTATTTTTTCAGTTTCAAAATTACGTAAAGAGTTATGCAGAGGCAAGGCAAAATGAAAATGTACAATTAACAATTAATAATTTAGAATAAACATGAAATCATTAAAATTATATGCGCATTTGTTCATTGTGAATTATTAGGGTCTTGCCTTTATTTTGTATTATGGTTAAATAAGTATCCAACTTTAGAGAATTTTATGAAGAAACATCTGCTCTTAGTAACAACATTATTAATTCTTATTTCATTAACATCCAAAGCTCAGAATACTTATGAGTTTTTAAGGCTTGATATGAGTGCAAGGGCCGGTGCTTTGGGCGGAAGTTTTGTATCTAATAATGATGATCCGGATGTAATTTTTTATAATCCCGCAGGATTGCAGTTATTAACCGACAGCCCGGTTTCATTCTCTTTTGTTAAACATCTTTTGGATATTAATCTTGCAAGTCTTTCATACTCATTTCAGCATGAAGACTTTGGAAGATTTGGTGCGGCAGTTAAATACATTAACTATGGCACTTTTACAGGAGCTACTGAAGATGGATTGAAAACCAGTGATTTTGGTGCTGGTGAAGTTGCTTTCATCCTTGGTTATGCAAATAAACTTGATGATAATTTTTTCTACGGAGTTAATGCTAAATATATTTATTCAGGT
>CAZECH010000146.1:0-7473 GCA_964510675.1 uncultured Ignavibacteriaceae bacterium | reverse complement strand
ACCGTTAAAACGGGAAACAGGAATAAAGAGGATTGGTACGAATGTGTAAGGTACAAAGGTGAACCTCCTGAAGAATCTGTTTTTGTAGATGGCGGCGTACTTTCAAATTTTCCGATTGATGTTTTTCATAATCATAAAATAGTCCCTCGGCTTCCTACTTTCGGAGTAAAGCTTGGTGATGATCGACATGAAGTAAGTCTTGTAAACAATATTCCAAAATTTTTGATGGCAGTCTTTAACAGTGCACGACATGTATTGGATTACCAGTTTCTATTAACAAATCCTGATTATGAAAAGCTGATTGCAAAGATTGAAACAGGGAAACATAATTGGCTTAACTTTTCTATGCCCGAAAACGATAAATTAGATCTGTTTGTAAGGGGAGCCAGAGCCGCTTCAGAATTTTTAACAGGTTTTAATTGGGAAGAATATAAAAATATCCGTAAAGAATTAACTAAACCAGATTTGCCTGACTGATTTTAAACATTGTTATATCACAAATCTTTCTTCTACATAACACTTTGTGGGTTAACATCAGATATACTTACATACTGCATTCTACTATATGCAGACGAAATAATTCTTTATCAAAGCTGGTATACTATCTTCAGAACTAATTAAAAATCCGCTCCAAGTGATATATAATATTTAGGTTTCGAGAATCCATCAACATCGTATGCCCAGGCTGTATCAAATCTTACAAGAAAATAGAGAAAGAATATTCTTGCACCAAGTCCTGTACCCATTAAAAGATCTTTTGTTATTGTATTTCCATTTTCATTCTTTGCAAAGAATTGTAATTCTTTTGAGTTGTTCCATGCTGAACCCGCATCAAGGTAAACAACTCCAAGAATATTACTAAACAGTATAGGCAGCGCACCGGTTACTAAATACTTAATAAGCGGAAAACGGAATTCAACATTCATCAAACCATATTTAGTTCCTATTTGTTCAGCATAATCGTAACCTCTTAAAGGTAATGCCGCAGTTAAAAAAGCAAAATCAGATGCTGATTCAAGAGGTATATCAGTTGTTGCAAATGTTCGGTTAATCCAGTTTTCAACTCCTCCGATAAAGAATCTTTGGGGATTTGCGCCACCGGAATATCCTCCGGATAACCTGAATGCAAAGGAATAATCTTCTCCAAAACGGAAATACGTTCTGTAATCTCCGGTAAGAGAATAGAAACTAAGTTTATCATTATTTATTCCGGGATTGCCGAATACATCAAACCTGTAGCGTGTACCTTCAACCGGGGCAGTATAACCCCAGAGAACATTATCGTGAACGAAACTGGCACTTGGAATAACATAAGAAACTTTTTCTGATTCTATTGCCGGATCATCTAGATTTTCACTTGAAACATTCAGCCAGCTTAAACCTGCTTCAAGTCTGTAAAACCTGTTAAGCGGATAGCTTAACGAACCGACTGCACCATAATTCCTGAAGCGGTAAAGGTTCGTGAAAAATCCTCTGTTAAGAAAAACAAAACGGGCGGTATGAAAAGCTTCTATACCGTAATTAATTCTTTCAGGCAGGTAATAATATGCTAAACCATAATCACTATTCTTCAGATCAATTTGCAGACTTGTTATACCAATCAATCTATGATTGCCAAGAATATCGCTGAAAGAAATAACTGTTGTTCCGAGTAACCCATAAAGAGAACTGTAACCGGCATTAGCATAAATAATATCCGGAGAGAATGTTATTTTATACCTGTTTACTTTATAGTCGCCCTGCGTATCAAGATTATCAGATAAGTTAAATTGAGGATTTTCTTTTTTCGTTGTGTCTTCGGGTAAATCAAAATTTCCGAATACATAATTTTCAAAATCGATCTGAACTGAGTCTCCATAAACTACTTTTGTTGAATCAACATAATTCCCTGTATAAATCTGGTATTGCCCTGTTCCGGAAGTATCCGAATCAGTTATTTCCTTTTCGAAAATTGATTCTTCATCTCCACTATCACTTTCGTTGATCTTATTAATAAAAACTGTAGGTTCCAACTGGTCCATCTCAAGATCAATTTCAAAAGGATTGTTTAAAAGGAAAATATTAAATGCCGCCTGGTACAACGAAGAGAATGCAAGTTTTTTCCCATCCTTTGAAAGTGATAACTGGTAAAGGCCATTTAATGAGTTTGTAACCGGAATTATTTTTGATTCTACACCATCCCTTATAGATTTTTTATAAATATTATTAATTCCATTAATATCTGATATTAAAAGAATTTCATTACCATCAGGACTTAAAACCGGATTAGATTCATCGCTGCTGATCAAATTCGTAATTCTTTCAATATCATAAGTTTCAACATTAATTGTGTAGATATCTTTTTGTTTATAATCGTGCTTGTAAATTTTAAATGAATCCGGAGTTTCTACAGTCTTTAAGAATTCACCCCTGTCTGAAGCAAAATATATTGTTTGTCCATCGTGAGACCATGCAGGATCATCATCAGAAAATATATCATCTGTCAGATTCAATAATTCTTTTGTTTCAAGATTATAGATATACAAATCAGATTGTTTTGGATTCTGCCCGATAAAAGCAATTTTATCGCCATTAGAATTCCAGGTTACGCTTTTAATTCCATCGAGTTTTATTGGAATTGTTTCCCTGTCTTCTTCTTCAACATCAATTATATAAACAAGATCATAACCGCTGCTCTTAGCTGAAAGGACTATTTTACTTCCATCAGGTGACCAGCTTAAACCGGGTGTTAAAATGTTCAACTCCTCAAAATCAGGAGTTCTGTTTCCTTTAACTAATCTCTTAATAATTTTTCCATCGGCTGCATCCATAAGGTAAACATCAAAATAATAATCCCTGTTTGAAATGAATGCAATCTTATCTCCTTGCGGGGAAATAGCAGGACTTGTATTATAAAATCCACCATCTTCACGATGATCTGTTAATCTTTTTGCAAACTCATCGGGATCTTTTCTTAAAGCAATATCAGGCCAATACATTTTCCTGATCTCTTTCTTCCATCTTTCATTTAGTTCCTTAAGTGATAAACCAATTGAAGCTTTGAAACCTTCCTCAACATTTCCTGTACTTTGTATTTTTTTTATCAACTCACCTATTTTCTCTTTCCCATACTTGTTAGCGATATAATAAAAAACAGATTGACCACCTCTATATGCAAAATAACCATCAAGCCTTTGAATATCAGGCAAGAATTCGCTTATGGTTGCGTCACGCATGTACATATCGGTATCAACATCCCACCCTAAAGCCTGATACTCTGCCATTCCTTCATTAAACCATAACGGAAGGCTTATTGTAATATTATTAGAAATTATATTCTGGAGAGAACCGCCATAAAACATATCATTAATTACAGCGTGAACTAACTCGTGATGTATAAGGTGACGCAATAATTTATATGAACCGGTAAATTGTATTACAACCCTGTTCTTAAAAAGTTCAGTAAAGCCCTGTATACCCTCAGACAAATATTGATCGGTTACATTAGTCTCCTGGAAATCATTCTGAGAGTTGTAAACAATAATAGTAACCCTATTGTTTATTTTATAATTAAAACTTCCCTGGATTGAATTCAATGCCGCTTCCGAAGCATGTGCTGTAAATTCAGCCAATGTAGATCCGGTTTCGGTAAAGTATATATCAAAATGATCAGTCTGTATATAATACCATGTAAAGGATTTATACTGAACTTTATTCTTTCCGAATTGAGAAAAGATATTTATTGAGGAAAAGCTTGTTAGAAGCAGAGTGAATATTAATATTTTTTTCATTTTTTAATACCTCAATCTATTAGGATTATAAAATCTAATTCCGATTTGTCAATGTCAATTCTTACAAGTTTTACTCTAACCTTATCGCCTAAGCGAAATTGTTTTTTTGACGCTTTACCAATTAATGCATATTTTTTTTCATCGTAAACGTAAAAATCTCCCTCCATATCTCTTAATCTTACTAAACCTTCCGCTAAATTATCAATAATTTCCACAAAAATTCCAAAGTACGTGATACCGCTAATAATTGCGTCAAACTCGTTTCCAAGATGATCTTGCAAGTATTCAATCTGTTTACGCTTAACAGAAAGTCTTTCTGCATCTATAGCACTTCTTTCACATTGAGAAATATATTCAGAGATTTCATCTAATTCTGTGAGAGAGTAAATACTCTTTCCATCTGTTTTTATATAATGAAACAAAAGACGGTGGACAATTAAATCTGCATACCTTCTTATTGGCGATGTAAAATGCGTATAATATTTAAAACCCAACCCATAATGGCCAATATTATTTATTGAATAAATTGCTTTAGCCATAGACCTTATAGCAAGTTCGTTAATCAATGTTTCTTCTTCCTTACCTTTTATCTGTTCCATTAGTGTTCTGAACTGTAAATTTTGTGACGAAGCATTCGGATCAAAATTATAACCTAAAGATTTCACAAATCTTGCAAATTCATAAATTTTTTCCTTGTCCGGTAAATCATGAATTCTGTAGACAAAAGGTTTAGCCGATTTGGAAGGAAAACCGATATGTTTGGCTACAATTTTATTTGCAAGAAGCATAAACTCTTCAATCAGCATATTGCTTTCTTTAATTTCTTTAAGAAAGAGCTCAACCGGTTTTCCGTTTTCATCAAGCTTAAATTTGATTTCCTTTGTAGAGAATTCAATTCCCCCTTCTTTAAATCTTTTTTTCCTGATTATCCTTGCAAGATTATTTAAAGAAATAATTTCTTCATTAAAATCTCCTTCTTCTGTTTCAATAATTTTCTGAACCTCATCATAAGTAAATCTTCTTTTACTATTAATAATAGTTTTACTTATTTCATACTTAACAAGCTTTCCACGGGAAGTTATCTCAACAATTACAGAATATGTTAGCCTGTCTTTATAAGGAACAAGTGAACAAATGTTATTAGATAATTTCTCAGGAAGCATTGGTATTACATGACCAACAAGATAAACACTATTTCCTCTTTTCAATGCCTGTTTATCAAGCTGATTATCCCACTCAACATAATGGCTTACATCTGCTATATGAATACCAATAGAGAAATTTCCGTTATCAAGTTTTTCTATTGACAATGCATCATCAAAATCTTTTGCATCTTGGGGATCAATAGTAATTACAATTTTATTTCTAAAATCAATTCTTTTTTCAATTTCAGCTTCAGGAATAACATCTGAGATTTCCTCTGCTTCGGCAATAACTTTATCCGGAAATTTATAAAGTAAATTAAACTCGCGGGCAATAGCTTCTGTTTCGGTTTGCTTTGAACCTGACTCTCCAATCACTTCAATAATTTCGCCTTCCGGATTAAGCATGGAAGTATCCCATATTATATTGCTTACAACAACTTTATCTCCTTTTTTAGCTCCGTTTAATTTGGATGCGTCAACATAAATATCACGATGAATTGCCTGTTCGTCTGGTTTAACAAAGAAAAATGAATTTGATTTTCTCAGGGTTCCGACAATTTCATTTCTTTTTCTTTTAACAATACGTGTTATCTGCCCTTCAAGGTTTTTTCCCTTCTGTCTTGCAAATAAAACTGCTTCAACCATGTCCCCGTTGAATGCAGTACTTAAATTTCTTGCGGCAATAAAAATATCGGCCATTCCTTTTTTATTCTGTACAACAAATCCATAACCGCCCTGGTTAATCTCCAATCTGCCTGTAATCTTGTTATCTGTCGGGTAAGAATTTAGTTTAAATCTTTTGCCTGATTTAGCCAGAAAATCTTCTTCATACAATTTATGAAGCGCTGCTTTCAATTCTTCATATTCATGGCCTTCATTAATATGCAATCGTTTGGCTATTTCTTTATTCTTAAATAACCTGCTGGGATTTTGTTTAAAGAAGGAAATGAGTTTCTTTTTCATCAGAATTCAAATCTGTATTTAACACCAAATTCATTTATCATTTCATTAGTGTAAGTTGATTGAGTGTTGATTGCTTCTTTTCTTTCAAGCCTGAAGAAAAGTCTTCTTAAAACAGGGTATTCGATTTTAATATTTGCCCGGCTAAGATCCGTGTAAACATCGGTAGATGTTCCTATTTCGTACCTAAAATCTCCTGCACGGCCAGATAAACTTATTTTTGTTGCGCCTGATACACTCTGACGAAGCTCGACACTTTTAATTGCATCACCAAATTGTTTGTTTAAGAATCCACCAACTAATGAGCCTGCGAGTCCGACTGCAGTTGATGCAACTGCATCACGTTCTACCTGAGTTGCATCATTGTTAAATTTATCAAGTAAAATAAACATTGCTGCATCCGATGCATCATATAATCCGGATGGATTTCCCTTTTCAATATTATCAGCACCATAATAAACTTTTATGTTATCTTCACTACGAATTAATCTTTTCGACAAATCTCTTAACGGACCTTTAATGTTAATCTTAACCGCTACTTCAACTTCTTTCCCGCCATCGGCTCCCCCTTCGGGATAATAATAACCTCTGTAAGTTGCAATAATATCAAGATTCGGATTTGAAAGTTCGCTTTCAAAAGTTATTGAACCTTCCGCTTCAAGTGTTTTAATAAATTCGAGTGTTGAGCCTTCAAGCAGAGCAAATGTTCCTTGTGCATCGGTTTTGCTTCCATATTTTTCCAATCTTAAATGACCATTTAAAATTGCTTTAAGATTCTGATTGAATTCTTTAGACAATACAAATGTAATTGTGGCTTCATCCTCTATTGTTATGCTAATATCATAATCGAAAATACTTGCTTTGGTTATTGAATCTTTCTTATCTCCGTTTTGTGCAACGGACAGATTAATCAGCCTGTCAAAATCCATCTTCTCATCAATAATAGTCACTGTATCTTCAGTATAATGATAGATATAACTTTCGGAACTGCCATATGCAGATTGAGATTGAGGAAATGTTAAGTTAGCCTGCTTTACTATAATCGGGGCTTCAAGAAAAACCCTGTTATTCCCAAGTTCAAATTCAACGTTGCCGTCAGTTGCAATTACAAGATCACCATAAATAGAAGGGCTTACTGATTTTGATGCTTCACTTAAAACTTTTAAATCTCCACCAATCGAAAATTTTGAGGATGTTATATCATAATTATCAAGAATAGCAACTCCATTCCCGTACATTCTTCCGCCATTCTCCGTTCCTTTAACATTTGCAAGAACCAGACTATCAAGTTTTAGTCTTTTACCATCAATATTAATCAAAAAAGATACATCGTATTCAAGATTGTTTGCTTCAAGTACAAACATAACATCTCTGGTATGTACATATCCTACCGCTTTAAGATTTGCAGGTGTTCCGGTTACCTTCAAATCCGAAATAAAATTTCCTCTCAACTTATTCACACCGGGGAGTATATCACCAAAAGCAGCGAGATTAAATCCTTCTGATTTTAGATTTATACTCATCGGCTTCGATTCAATATAATTTTCTTCAGAAGATGTAAAAGAAAGATCAATAGGAACATAACCTTTTATGGTTAA
>CAZECH010000145.1:0-7488 GCA_964510675.1 uncultured Ignavibacteriaceae bacterium | reverse complement strand
AATTGAAAAGTTATCTGATATCAAACCGGGTAACTGGTAACAGATTGATTTACCTGCACCTGTTGGAAGAACGGCAAGTACGTTTTCACCCTGAAGTATCGATTCTATAATTTCTTCCTGTCCATTACGGAAACTTTCATACCCGAAATATTTTTTTAAGACTTCAAGACGGTTCATTTTATTTTAACTAAAGAAGAATATTCAAAGCCGGTAAAAAAGAAAAATTATTTTTGTTAATGCACATAAATTAACACATTTAAGCATATTTTTATTGGATTTATTTTTGAAGAGGCTAGATTACAAACAAAATATAAAAGGCTGTTCTGATGAAACAATTAATTCTGTTTGGTCTCATTACTATTTTTTATATAACTAACATTGCTCAGATTGATGGTTCATTTGAACATTCAAAAATTGTTTATGCTGATGTTGATTTTACTCCTCAGGCATACACTGTTTCCCGGAATTATCCTAATCCTTTTAATCCTGTAATTAATGTAAAATATAACCTGCCTTATGAAAGTGAAGTAAGAATAGTAATTCTTAATTCACTCGGACAGGAAATTACCGAACTGGTAAACGGAATTCAGAATAAAGGTTTTTATGAAATTACCTGGAAGGCAAATGATTTTGCTTCCGGTGTATATTTTTATAATATAAAAGCATTGTCAACTAACAGACAGTTTTCTTTCCATGAAACAAAGAAACTTATTCTTGTAAAGTAAATTTTTATTCTGCAGCACAGGACAATATCCTGTGCTGCGATTTACTTCCCACTTCATAAAATCCTCCCTTTAACTTATTTCCCATCATATTTTTAATTAAATTTGGCGTTGTTATTTATTGTAATTTATGAAAGCAGTTGAAACAAAAGACTTAACAAAAATATATTCATCTTCATTTGGGAAAAGAAAAGTTCAGGCACTTGTTGATTTAAATCTCGATGTAGAAAGAGGTTTGATTTTTGGTTTATTAGGACCAAACGGGGCAGGAAAAACTACTCTTATTAAATTGCTACTTGGAATTACTTTCCCGACCGCCGGGAATGCCAAAATTCTTGATGAAAATATTTCTAATTATTCTATAAAGAAAAATATAGGCTATTTACCGGAGAACCATAAATATCCACCATATCTTAAAGGTGGGGAAGTGTTGAAATTCTTTGGACGGCTTAGCGGTATGAACGGAATTGGTCTCGATAAAAAGATAGATGAGTTACTAGAATTGGTAAAGCTCACTCAGTGGAAGAAAACTAAAATTAAAGCTTATTCAAAAGGAATGATGCAGAGGCTTGGATTAGCACAAGCTTTAATCAATGATCCGGAATTGATTTTCCTTGATGAACCTACTGATGGTGTTGACCCAATTGGAAGGAAAGAGATACGCGATATTCTTGCTGAACTAAAAAGCAGGCAGAAAACGATTTTCCTTAACAGCCATCTTCTATCTGAAGTGGAACTGGTTACTGACCGGGTTGGCATATTAAATAAAGGAAAACTTTTAAGAGAAGGAACGGTTAAAGAATTAACTGAAAAGAAAGAAGAATACAAAATTGTTATTGATGGAACTTTTGAACAGGATATTTCAATTGACAATTCATTCACAAGAATTTCTGATGGAAGTTATTCAGTTAAGGTTTCTGATATTGCCGAATTAAATCATATAATAGATTCTCTGAGAAGTAAAAATGTTTTATTAAAAGAAATTTTGCCGTTAAAAAATACTTTGGAGGAAATGTTTATTTCATTGATAAATGAATCGGAAAAGAATATTAAATGAATAACATCTGGATTACAACTTGGTACACAATCAGAGAAGCACTAGCAAGAAAAGTATTCTTATTTTTCCTGGGACTATCTGCATTAGCAATTATTGTATCTGCCGTTGTTATTAATGTACTTAGTGACACTTCAATAATAAGCGGATTAAATCAAAAGGCATCCGATATGATTTTAGAAGCGATTGCTGCTCAGCTTCAAATTATGATTGTTGCTCCATTAACAAGTCTTTGTATTTTACTTTCTATTTTTTCAAGTTCAAGTTTTATTCCTGTAATGCTTGAAAAAGGAAATATTGATCTTCTTTTATCAAAACCAATTTCACGTACTCAACTGCTCACCGGCAAATTTTTAGGAGTACTTTTAGTCGTAATGATTAATATCTCTTTCCTGGTGCTTGGTGTATGGTTTGTAATTTCACTCAGGTTTTCTTTTTTTGATTTTACTTTTCTTAGCATAATTTTTACAGTTACATTTACTTTTGCAGTTCTTTATTCTTTAATTGTTTTATTCGGAGTTATTACACAAGGCTCTGTTTTAGGGATGATGTCGGCTTATTTCATCTTCCTGGTTTTTAGCCCGGTACTTTATTTTGGAAAAGTTGAGTTTGAAAAAATTATTAAGACTGGATTTCTTAAATCGGTTATAGAAATTTTATATTATATAGTTCCAAAAACTTTCGAACTGATGGGAAACGTAACTATGAATCTTGCTCTCGGAGAAGGAAATCTGGATTATCAGCCAATTCTTACTTCGTTAGCTTTTATGTTTGCTTCTTTCGGATATGCGATTTTTATTTTTAATAAAAAAGATTTTTAATGTAAATCTGCGAAAATCACAATTTAATTTCTTCAGTAGAATTAAATAATGAATTGAGATAAATTCGACATGAATATGAATAATTTTAAAATTATCATCAAATGATAATCGGTTTAAGAAATTATAAGGAATAATATGGAAAACGAAAATCTAAAACTTGAAGATCTTCTTGAAAGAAGAAGTTCATATGAAGAAGGAACAATAAATAATATTGCAATTATTGGGGCCGGGGTTATGGGCCAGGGTATTGCCCAAACAATTGCAGCAGCAGGTCTTGAAGTTAATTTAATTGAAAAAGATCAAAAACATCTTGAGAAAGCAAAAGCAGTTCTATCCTCAATGATAGACAGAGAAATCCGCCGTTGGTCAATTACTCAGTCTGAGAAGAAAGCTATTTTCGGCAGGATTAATTGGAGTACGACACTTGGTAAAATTTCTGAGTGCGATCTTGTTATTGAAGCTGTATACGAAGACTTTGAACTTAAGAAAAATATTTTTCAAAAGATTGACGCTCTTGCAGATAAGGATACAATATTCATATCAAATACTTCAACATTAAGCTTAACTAAAATTGCAGAAAGTACAAAACGGGCCGATAAGGTAATTGGGATGCATTTCTTAAATCCTGTCCCTAAAATTCCTGTTGTTGAGCTTGTTAAATGCCTGCATACTTCAAACCAGACGGTAGAAAAAATAAAAATATTTGCTGCTAGGATTGGAAAAACTCCTGTTGAGGTTTATGAATACCCGGGCTTTGTCACAACCAGAGCAATAGTCCCATTGCTTAATGAAGCAATGTATATTCTCCTTGAAGGTGTTGCAACAGCGAAAGATATTGATACTGCAATGAGACTCGGATATAATTTCCAGATGGGACCTCTTGAGCTTGCAGACAGTATGGGACTTGATGAAGTTCTTGCCTGGATGGAAACTCTATGGAAAACTCTTGGTGAGCCAAGATACCGTGCCTGCCCGATCCTTAGAAAACTTGTAAGAGAAAGAAAACTTGGCAAGAAAACCGGGGAAGGATTTTATAAGTATGATGAAAATGGAAATATAATTAGTGAATCTTTGTAAAAAAATATAATAGGATAACGATGAAAATTTTGGTTTTAAATTGTGGAAGTTCTTCTATCAAATATCAGTTTATAGATAGCGTTGAAAAAATTTCTCTTGCAAAAGGAGTGGTTGAAAGAATTGGAATGAGCAGCGCTATCCTGACTCATAAACGATATGATGGTGATGAAATAAAAATTGTTGGTGAAATTCTTGATCACAACATTGCAATTGAATATGTGCTTGGTGTAATGTTAAGTAAAAATCATGGAGTTATTGAAGATAAAAAAGATATTGAAGCAGTGGGGCATCGGGTGGTACATGGTGGTGAAACTTTTTCAGATTCCGTTTTGATAACAGATGAAGTAATACAGGTTTTGCAGGATAACATTGAACTAGCTCCTCTTCATAATCCGCCAAATATTAAAGGTATTCTTGCTGTAAAAAGAACTTTACCCGGAACTCCTCAATGCAGTGTGTTTGATACAGCTTTCCACAGTACTATGCCGCCAAAAGCTTATCTTTATGGAATTCCCTATGAGCTTTATAAAAAATATAAGATAAGGCGATATGGTTTTCATGGTACATCTCACTTCTTTGTTTCAAAACAGGCAGCACGAATTCTTAGTAGGGATTTATCCGAACTGAAGATTATAACTGCTCATCTTGGCAATGGTTGCAGTATGACTGCTGTTAAATATGGTGTTTCGATTGATACAAGTATGGGATTTACACCACTTGAAGGTTTGTTAATGGGAACAAGAAGCGGCGATCTAGATCCTTCTTTAATTCTTTATATTATGGGAAAGGAAGGGCTCTCTTTAAATGAAGCAGGTACTTTGTTAAACAAGCACAGCGGTCTCATCGGCATTAGCGGGGAAAGCAGCGATATGAGAGAAATTCTTTCTGCTGTTAAAGAAAATAAAAGAGCAAAGCAGGCTTTCGATCTTTTCTGTTACAGGATAAAAAAATATCTTGGGTCTTATGCTGCAGCAATGGGTGGGCTTGATGCATTTATATTTACAGGCGGTATTGGTGAGAATTCATATGAAATCAGAAAAGAAGTTTGCACGGATCTTGGTTTTCTTGGGATTGAGCTTGATGAAGAAAGGAATATAAATAATGCTGATATTATTTCAACTGCTTCATCAAGAGTGGCTGTTATGCGAATTCCTACAAATGAAGAATTAGTTATTGCTCTTGATACTGAAAGAATTGTTTCAGAAAAAATGGTTAATGCCTGAAAATTTTCTTACTTAAAACTTAAAATGTAACTGACTTAATTTTATGCCTTCAATTCATCCAACAGCCATCGTCAGTCCTGATGCTGAAATAGCATCAGATGTTGAAGTAGGTCCGTTCACAATTATCGAATCCAAAGTTACAATCGGAAAAGGAACAAAAATTTACAACAATGTTACAATTAAATCGGGTGCAAGAATTGGTAAGAACAATGTAATCTTTCAGGGAGCAATTATTGCTGCTCTTCCACAGGATTTAAAATTTTCCGGGGAATATACGGAGGCAGTTATTGGAGATGGTAATATAATAAGAGAGTGCGTAACTATAAGCCGCAGTACTTCGCCGGATCACAAAACTTTAATAGGTAATGAATGCTTGTTTATGGCTTATTCACATGCTGCTCACGATTGTTTGATAGGCAATGGTTGTATTTTCGCTAATAGTGTTGCTTTAGCAGGTCATGTTGAGATTGAGGATTTTGTAAGGCTTGGTGGTTTGGTAGGTGTTCACCAGTTTGTAAAGATAGGGGCTTATGCAATGATTGGTGCTCATTCAATGGTAGTTAAAGATGTTCTGCCTTTCGGTTTGTTTTCAGGTAACCCAATGAAAAATGAAGGAATGAATATTACTGGATTAAAGAGAGCAGGTTTTACTGATGATACTTTTGAAATTCTAAAACAGGCATTCAAACTTCTTTATCATTCGGGATTAAATGTTTCCCAGGCTGTGGAAAAAATAAAAAGCAATATGAACCAAACTGATGAGATAAAACATATCCTTAAATTTATTGAGAATAGTACCAGAGGCATAACAAAATAAAATACCGAAATCCGAATTGCAAATAACAAATAGTTTTCGATCTCAGTCAACAAATTTTATAGGAATTTTAAGATTAGAATTTTATTTGGAATTTGATTTTTTTTGTTTGTCCGAATAACTTCTTTGGAGGTATTTCATAATCTTTTTCTCTCTATGATGAGTTAGGAAATGACGCTTGAAACATTTTTACTCTCCTTTATTCCATTATTTGTTGCGATTGATATAGTTGGCACAGCACCTATTTTTCTTGGATACACACAGGAAATTTCTGAAGGTCAAAGGAAAAAATTAATTGTTGAAGCTATAATTGCTGCTTTCATTGTTGCAAATATTTTTCTTGGTGGCGGAAAGCTTATTTTAAATTTTCTCGGTATTACTATTGATGATTTCAGAATAGCCGGTGGAATTATTCTATTAATACTATCGGTCAGTGATATTGTCTCATCATCTGAGCAAAGAAGAAATCCCGGTAAAGATATTGGAGTTGTTCCCCTTGGAATTCCCCTCATAATGGGTCCAGCTGCTTTAACTACAAATTCTTATTTTAGTTGATAATTTCGGTTATCTTACAACCATACTTTCTATGGTTTTGAATTTTATTATTGTTGGTTTGGTTTTGTTTAATGCTCAATGGCTAATTAAGTTAATCGGTGAAGGAGGTTCACGGGCTTTTGCAAAAATTGCTTCTCTTCTTCTTGCAGCAATTGCTGTAATGATGATAAGAGTCGGCGTTATAAATATTATTCTAACAATAAAATAAATGCAGGAGTAAAATGGATTTAGGACTGAGAAACAAAACAGTTTTGATTACTGCATCGAGTAAAGGAATTGGTAAAGCAGTAGCAACATTATTTGCTGCCGAAGGTTGCAATGTCGCTATATGTTCCCGGACTAAAGATGAATTAATTAAAACTGCTTCAGAGATAAAAGCCATACATAAAATAGATCCTTTCTGGTGTGTTTGCGATATTAATAAAGCAAGGGATATTGAAGCAACAGTTGCATCAGTAAAAAAAGAATTTGGCGATATTAATATTCTTATAAATAATTGCGGCGGGCCAGTGCCAGGTTTTTTCAGGGATCTTTCCGAACCCAACTGGCAAACTGCTTTTGAACAGGTGCTTCTCAGCGCTGTTAGATTCTGCAATCTTATTGTGCCGGATATGATTCTTAAAGAGTGGGGAAGGATAATAAATATTGTTTCGATCACGGTTAAACAACCTGTCGATAACCTTGTCTTATCAAATTCTTTAAGGATGGGTGTAGTTGGATTTACAAAATCTCTGAGCAATGAAATTGCTAAATTCAATATTACTGCGAACTGTTTGGCACCCGGCTTTACACTAACTAACAGGCTTTATGAGCTTGCTGTTGAAAGAGCAAAGAGAGAAAAAGTATCGCACGAGGAAATTCTTGCAGAGATGGCTAAGCAGGTTCCGATGAGCAGGCTTGCACTTCCACAGGAGATAGCTTCCGTTGCAGTTTTCCTCGCGTCAGAAAATGCAGGCTATTTAACCGGCAATACAATTCACGTGGACGGCGGTTGGGTGAAAGGCTTATAAAAATTAACAATTAAAATCATATTCAATGTTAATTTTTAATTGTTAATTATAAATTTCCTCATAAATAGAGGACCATATGATAAAACAAATCGAACTGATTGTTCCTCCTGAAAACCTTAATGATAAAGATTTTTTATATAAATCCGCTTCAGAAAAACTTAAGCTTAATCCTGCTGAGTTAGCCGCTGTTGTTCCGGTCAGAAGATCAATTG
>CAZECH010000144.1:6886-7491 GCA_964510675.1 uncultured Ignavibacteriaceae bacterium | reverse complement strand
TCTTACCTGTCGCGATGGCACCGCGTGTTGAAGGAGAATGGGTAGCAGTCTGGTTGATTGGTATTGCTGCTGCAGCTCATCAAGGATTTTCTGCAAACATTTTCACAATCACTTCAGATATGTTTCCGAGGAAAGCCGTTGGATCTGTAGTAGGAATAGGTGGTTTTGCAGGTGCTATGGGCGGGTTTTTCATGAACCTGGGTGCCGGGTGGTTAAAAGAAAATACCGGGGATTATGTTATAATGTTCACTATAGCTGGTTTTGTTTATCTTATTGCATTATTAATAATTCACCTTTTAGTCCCAAAACTTGAGCCCGCAAATTTTGATGAGAAATTAGTTGTTTAAATACAGTGATGAATAATTTAATTATATGAAAAAAAACTTTAACAAATCAAAGAATAATTATCTGGGGAAAAAATACTTAACTGAGAATTTTTTGTTATCGAATAAAACCGCCGAAAGGTTATATCACAATTATGCTAAAGATCTTCCGATAATAGACTATCACAATCATCTTCCTGTTAAAGAGATTGCTGAGAATCGAAAATTTGAAAATCTTACACAGATATGGCTTTATGGAGATCATTATAAGTGGCGGGCTAT